>CAYHDS010000059.1:0-2508 GCA_964355475.1 uncultured Candidatus Saccharibacteria bacterium | reverse complement strand
TTTTATGATATATTTTATATATTAAATGGATAAAGAAATAAAAAAAGGTTCACCCGCCGTGGTGGGCAAAGAAAATCCACTCTCAATATTGGTCAACGAGGCCTATGATGTTTTTTTCTCGCTTGGGTTTGAAATAGCAACAGGTCCAGAATTAGAGACTGGTTGGTATTGTTTTGATGCACTTAATTTTCCTAAAGATCACCCTGCTCGAGATATGCAAGATGCTTTTTGGATAAAAAACCAGCAGGATAAAGTATTGCGTACTCATACCACTACTGTAACAGCTAGAGCACTTGAACAAGCTGGGAAAGAAGGTAGATTACCTTGCGCTTTCATTTCTATTGGAAAAGTATTCAGAAATGAAGCGACAGATGCTACACATGAAATGCAGTTTTTCCAAATAGATGGAGTTATGGCGGGAGAAAATATTAATATTGCAGATTTAAAAGGAGTGCTTACTCATTTTTATAAAAAAATGCTAGGTGATAATGTAGAAATGGAATTTCGTCCAAGTTTTTTTCCTTTTGTTGAGCCAGGTCTTGAGGTTTGGCTTAAATTTAATGGCAAATGGATGGAAGTAATGGGTGCGGGGATGTTTCATCCTAATGTTTTGAAAAATCTTGGACTAAATCCTAAAAAAATTCAAATTCTCGCTTTTGGTGGTGGGCTTGATCGTATTGCTATGGTCAAATGGAATATTCCAGACGTGCGTCTTTTTTATCAGGGAGATTTAAGACTTAATCAATTTTAATTTGCAATTTTAATTTATGAAAATTTCTTACAATTGGCTCAAATGGTATATACCAGAAGTTCCAGAAGCAGAAAAGTTGCAAGATATTTTTACTTATCACCTTTGCGAAGTAGAAAATGTAGAAAAAAAAGATGATGATACTGTTTTTGACATAAATATTTTACCAAACAGAGCTCATGATTTGCTCAATCACCTTGGAATAGCCAAAGAAATTGCTTCTCTTTTAGATATAAAGTTTGTAGATCCAACGCCAAGATATAAAATTCCAGAAGTAAAATCTACGAATTTAAAAATAAAAATAGAGACAGATAAATGTCGTCGTTATATGGGACGAATTGTGAGAAATGTAAAAATAGGACCTTCTCCTGATTGGGTAGTAAAACACCTAGAATCGATTGGACAGAGAAGTATAAACAATATTGTTGATGCTACGAATCTCGTTATGTATAATTGTGGGCAACCGTGTCATGCTTTCGATTTAGATAAGTTAGTAAGCGAGATATTGATTGTTAGACAAGCAAAAGAAGGTGAAAATATAACCACTCTTGATAATAAAGAAATAAAACTTTCCGCTGACGATATGGTGATTGCGGATGAGAAAAATGTTCTTGCTATTGCTGGTGTAAAGGGAGGAAAACTGGCTGAAGTAGATGAAAATACAAAAAATATTTTGATAGAAGTAGCAAATTTTGATCCAGTTTCTGTTCGTAAGACATCTAAAAAAATAGCAGTTTTGACTGATTCTTCTAAAAGATTTGAAAACGATTTATCTCCTGAATTGGTTTCTTATGCTATGAGAGAAATTTCTGGTTTGCTATTGGAATATGGAGAAATGAAATTTGAGGAAATAATAGATATTTATCCAAATAAACAACAACCTAAAAAACTTTCTTTTTCAGTGAATAAAATTTTTAAAATTTTGGGCGTTGCTGTTTCTAGTACAGAAACGGAAAATATTTTGAAGAGATATAATTTTGAATACAAAAATAAAAATGAAGACTTCGAGATTGATATTCCGTATATGCGTCTTGATTTAGAAATAGAAGAAGATATGGCTGAAGAGATTGGAAGAATTTTAGGATATGATAAAGTAAAACCAAAAATTCCCAAAATAAATTTCGAGCCGCAGATAAATGAGACATATGCAAAAATTTCTTGGGCAAGAAATAAACTTTTAAACGATGGATACAGCGAAGTGATGACTTATGCTTTCAGGGATAAAGGGGAAGTGGAAGTATTGGCATCTGCTTCAGATAAAAAGTTTTTAAGAACGAATTTGAGTGACGGATTGAAAGAGAGTCTGAAATTAAATCAACTTAATGCGCCACTATTAGAAACAGACGAAATAAAAATTTTTGAAATTGGAACTGTATTTTTCAAAGGCAGGGAAGAAATGCATATTGCTTATGCTGATAAAAAGGAAGTAAAAGAAATGAGTTTAGAAGAATTTTGTATTAATTCTCCTCTTGAGGAGTACCCTTTAGGGGGAGGTGGACAAGTTATCCACCCCGGCGCAAGCGCCACCCCTCAAGAAGGGAATAAGTTCAAAATGTGGTCTCTATTTCCTTTTATCGCTCGCGATATTGCAGTTTGGGTACTGGAGGAAATAAAAAGTGAAGATGTGGAAAAAGTTATAAAAAATAATATGGGAGAGCTTGTAATTCGTGGACCAGAACTCTTTGATCAGTTCAAAAAAGACGGTAAAATATCCTATGCTTTCAGGTTAGTTTTTCAGTCCTACGATAGGACCCTTACAG
>CAYHDS010000058.1:0-2512 GCA_964355475.1 uncultured Candidatus Saccharibacteria bacterium | reverse complement strand
TCGGGGTAGCAGAATTTTTCAGCAGAAAAATATCTGTGACAGGGCAGACGACGAGACTTGTCTCGTCGTGGCGGAGTTCATTGAATTACCACAGTTAGTGGAGCGTGTAAATTACTTTGGAGAAATGTGGCAAGCAGAGCGTATCATATTACTTCATTTGATTTTCAAAGAAAGTTCGCGCAAGCGCGCGACCATTAATTCTCCGAACTTTCGTGATTGTGGAGATGGGGGGAATTGAGCCCCCGTGCAGAAGGTTTTCGCCAAGAAGTCTACATACATAGCTCGCTTTTTTGTTTAAATTGAAAAATTCTTAAACGAGCCAAATATTTTTCAATCGATTCTCTTTGTTTTGCCCCGACATCGAGAAAGTTGTCAGAACTATCCCGATAATATGTTGCCTCATTCTATATATCGGAAGTCTATAGATAAGACATCAGCTTACGCCGAAGCGGAAACTGAAGCGAAAGCAAAGTCATTCATACTGAAGTATGGAGAGACTGAAGCCATCACCTTAGAAGTCAATTTTGCAATTAACATTTGAATGAATTTTTATCCATTCGATAAACTCAGGATAACCCTGAGCGAAGTCGAACGGGTTACGAGATTACATTCATGCTCGGTATGCATCTTGAGCAAAAGGCCTACTGTCTATGCCTTGCATCCCCATATTTTTGTTTCAACGTTCTTTTATTTCTCGCCGTATCTCACGATCAGTTTCACGTTTTTTGATAGTTTCGCGTTTGTCGTGTTTCTTTTTCCCTTTCACTGAGGCAATTTCTAGTTTTATTTTTCTATTTTTATTATACACTGAAATGGGTACTATTGTCAAATTTTTGTTTTTCCCTTTTTGTGCGAGTTCTGTGATTTCTTTTTTGGTTAGTAAAAGTTTTCTATTTCGAAGTGGGTCATAGTCTGTAGGTGCATTTTTTATTTGATATGGTGGAATATTCGAATTTATTAAATATGCTTCGCCTCCACGAATGATAACGAAGGTACCCTCGAGAGACATTCGTCCGCTTCGAATGGATTTTACTTCCGTGCCAAGTAACTCAATACCTGTTTCGTATTTTTCCAAAATTTCATAATCAAATCTAACTTTTCTGTTTTCCGCATAATTGCTCACCCCTTTATATTAGCATAAATTTTCCGCTTTTCTTTAGGCTTTTTTTATGTTAATCTATATCAATGGATTTTAACTTAATGCCTAAAAATAAAGAAATAAACAAAGGAAATAAAGGGAAAAAAGATTCTAATTTTTCTGGCAGTCTTACTGGGGCGGTATTCATTTTTATGATTTTGACAGCTCTTTATTTACTGGTTTCTGATACATCAAAAGCTGTACCTGAAGTAGCAATTTCTGATTTAGCCAAGAGCGTGGCAGTGGGTGATGTAAAGAAAGTTCTTGTAGAAGGCGAGAGTCTCACCATTACTTATAAAAATGATGAAGTAAAAAAAGCAAAAAAAGAAACTGGCTCTTCTTTATCGCAAACGCTTTTTAATTATGGAGTGAAACCAGAAGTATTGGCGAATACTGAAATTGAAGTAAAAAATGAAAGTGGCTTTATGTATTATTTTATAAACATTATGCCTTTTTTACTACCGATACTTTTTATTTTATTTTTCTTCTGGTATTTGTCACGACAAGTAAAAGGCGCAGGAATGCAAGCATTTACTTTTGGTCAGTCCAAAGCACGCATTACTGATCCAAATGATAAAAATAATAAAGTAACTTTTAAAGATGTAGCTGGATGCAAAGAAGCGAAAGAAGAATTAAAAGAAATTGTAGATTTTTTAAAAAGTCCAAAGAAATTTTTAGATATTGGTGCTCGAATTCCGAAAGGAGTTATTTTGACTGGTGCTCCGGGCACAGGTAAGACTCTGCTTGCTCGCGCAGTGGCTGGAGAAGCGAGTGTGCCATTTTTTCATCTTTCAGGAAGTGAATTTGTGGAAATGTTTGTAGGAGTAGGAGCGTCACGCGTGCGAGACCTTTTCAAAATGGCGAAAAAAGCAGCACCTGCCATAATCTTCGTTGATGAAATAGATGCTATTGGGCGTACTCGTGGAGGAGGTTTTGGTGGGGGAAATGATGAGCGTGAACAAACTTTAAACCAAATACTAGTGGAAATGGATGGCTTTGAGCCGAATGATAAAGTAATAGTTATGGCAGCAACCAATAGGCCAGACGTGCTTGACCCAGCGCTTATTCGCCCAGGGCGCTTTGACCGTAAAGTAATTCTTGATTTACCTGACCGCGCTGATCGTGAAGCGATATTAAATATTCACGCATTAAAAAAGCCACTGGCAGAAGATATAAATCTGAAATTAATTGCCGAACGAACGCCGGGATTCTCTGGTGCAGATTTGTATTCATTAATGAATGAAGGGGCGATTTTAGCAGCACGCGAGAATCGTAAAAAAGTTTTTCAATTTGACCTTATTCGGGCAATAGAAAAAGTCATGCTCGGTCCCGAGAGAAAGAGTCATTTACTTTCTAAAAAAGAAAAAGAAATTA
>CAYHDS010000057.1:0-2705 GCA_964355475.1 uncultured Candidatus Saccharibacteria bacterium | reverse complement strand
AAGGTCAATTCTACCTCAAATCGACAAAACTGGCTTTGGTGTGGGCTGTGCTTGGATGTGTATTAAAGCCTAATCCACTTACCATTTTTACGTCTTTATATTTTTGTACTTAAAAACTTTCTTATTTCTTCTGAAATTAATATGGGTCTATATTCGATATGGTTTCGATACTTAACAAAAGAACTGTTTTTACTATAACCTCCATATGGCTTGTTTCCATCTTCTATATCAATAATTTGGTTGTCATGGAGGATAATAGAATTTTTTATTTTTGATTCATATTTTGAAGTTCCATATATACTAACATACATAGTATTGTCTAAAAATCTAGAATCTTGGAAATATAGATCCAAATCCTCTTCATGTTTAAATCTGACAACAAAAAATATTGGTGAAAAAAATTCTTCAAAATTTAGAAACTCTTTAACAGAGTATTCTATTAACGTGGGATAAATAATGTTTTTTACATCATCTACCATGCCCCCCAGCGTAATATGTTCTTTGTGAGCATATATTGTATTTTTTGCCTTAAGAAATGCGTTCTTCTCGTGAATTTTTCCAACAACTATATTTTTATTCCCGTAATCACCAACTTCGACAGCATTTATTCTCTCTTTTAGAATAGATAAAAAAACTATCATAAATTTCATCAAAGACAAAAATTGAATCAGTACTACCGCAATCTTGACCACTATTAAAAGTTCTTACTCTAACAATATCAGAGGCAGCTTTTTCTAAATTTGCATCCCCCAATATGATTGAGGGGTTTAATCCAATTCCTTCAAATATAAACAATGATTCGTTCTTACAGTGACTAATTACTTCATGTGCATTGACTGGATTTCCCAAAAATATAACTATGTCACTGTCACACACAAACTTATCTACAAAAGATTTTCTATCAACGTTTCTCAAATGAATATTTCCCAACGCTTTCGACAGTTTAAAATGTAGGTATATATAATCAAAAATATTCCTCATTACAACTGGTATTCTTACATTTAACTCGTCACAAAAAAATGATGGTAAAAAACAATATATTATAAACGAAAATATGGGTAGATTTATTGGGAGAAATACTGAAATTTTTACTGTTGATTTGGTATAGTTATTTAGTTCTGTTTCAATATTACTTAGTACCAATACTGACTTGTTTAGCTCATCCTCAAAAACATTGTATGGCTCATATTTAGATAAAATACCCCACAGAGCATCCTTATTGTCTTCTAAGTATTTCGACAATATTCGACAGTTATCGAGAATCTTTATTGAATCTATCATCTTATGATAAAATCTGATTGATGAATAAAATTACATCAATAAATCCATCGGACGGTAGTATTATAGCTGAAATAACTTGTTCTACAAAAGTTGAGGTGGAAAATAAGGTAAAGATAGCCAATAAGGCACAAGGTTCATGGAAAAATATTGGATTAGACAAACGCATTAATCATCTTCAAAAAGTTGTAGACAATTTATCCAAAAGGTCGGAAGAACTTGCGGCAATGAGTGCAAAAGAAATGGGTATGCCAATAACAATGGCACGTATGGATATCGCTGACGCCATTTCATATTTTCAGTGGTACTTAGATAATGCAAGCAAGTATTTATCGCCTGAAATAATATTTGAAGACGAAACCAGAATTCACAATATATTTTACGAACCGATTGGCACCGTGGCCGCAATTACCCCCTGGAATTATCCTGCTTCCAACTTTGTCTGGATGATTGGTCAGAACTTGGTTGTAGGAAACACAGTAGTCCTAAAACACTCAGAAGAAGTACCTCTGTGTGGAAAAATTATTGAGGACATCTTTAACCAATCTGAATTGCCTGAAGGAGTTTTTGGTGAAGTCTATGGTGGAGCCGAAGTTGGTCAGTGGCTAGTAGAGTCAAACATCAAAATGATTTGTTTTACAGGAAGTACTACAACTGGAAAATACTTGTACAAAGTTGCAGCAGAAAAGTTTATTAAAGTCTTTCTGGAGTTGGGCGGCTCAGCCCCAGGAATTATCTGTGAGGATGCCAGTATGGACAAAGCGATTGAGATAGTCTATTCCAATAGGTTTGGAAATAGTGGTCAAATTTGTGATGGTCTAAAAAGGCTGATCATTCATGAAAGTAAACTAGATGAGTTCTTGTCAAAGATGAAAACAAAATTAGAATCTCTAGTAATAGGAGACGCATCTGATACCAGAACAGAATTGGGACCATTGGTATCTAGTAAGCAATTGGAAAGTCTGGAATTGCAAGTTAGCGATGCTATGGCAAAAGGAGCGAAAATTATTATTGGAGGAAAAAGGCTAGACAACACGAAGGGCAATTTCTATTTACCTACAATGCTAACTAATATTACAAAAGACATGAAAGTCTGGACAGAAGAAGTCTTTGGACCCGTGCTACCAATAGTTACTTTCAAGACTCAAGAAGAGTCTGTTGCCTTGGCAAACGACACTAAATATGGCTTGGGTGGATACGTCTTCACGGAAGACAGAGAAAACTTCGACACTATTGCCTCACAGCTCGAAACCGGCATGGTTCAAATGAATACTGCCAGTTATGTTGTCCCCTCAAGTCCGTTTGGAGGGATCAAAGAGTCAGGTATTGGTCGTGAGCATGGCAAATTTGGGTTTCAAGATTTATCTAGCCCAAAGCTTGTGTCATTAGAAAAGTAATTTATCAAATTCTCCTCTAAAAAACTTCCT
>CAYHDS010000056.1:0-2844 GCA_964355475.1 uncultured Candidatus Saccharibacteria bacterium | reverse complement strand
AACCTATCGATTTTGGCTTTTAATGGGGCATTATCGCACCAAAATGAACTTTAATTGGGATGTGCTAGAAGGCTCAGAAATAGCCCTTAATCGTCTTTATAGCCTTTATAAGGAGCTTGGAAATGAGGTTGGTCAAATAGACGAAGAATACCAAAATAAATTCAAAGAATGTATAGACGATGATTTAAATACTCCGAGAGCGCTTTCATTACTCTGGGATATTATCAAAGATGAAAATATATCCCCTGCCGATAAAAAAGCGACAATTTTAGATTTTGATAAAGTTTTGGGACTTGGTTTTGAAAATATAAAAGAAGAAGAAATTCCAAAAGAAATAAAAAAAATAATAGAAGAAAGAGAGAACGCTCGCAAGGCTAAAGATTTCAAACTTTCAGACGAATTACGAGAAAAAATAAATTCTTTTGGTTATGAAGTCAAAGACACAGCAGAAGGACAAAAAGTTTTCAAAAGTTAATTTAATATGATATTCTTGCAATATGATAAAAACAATAATCAATGAAGAAAATATAGATAACGCAGATGTGGTATTAGTTTCTGCTCCTTATGAGAAAACAGCATCATCACATAAAGGCACAGTTAATGGCCCTAAAAAAGTTATAGAATGTCTTGATACACAGATTGAATTTTTCGATAGAAAATTTAAAGTGGAAGTGCGAGATTTTATAAAAACTGCTCAGATTAATTTAAATAATTTAAATGATTTATCTCCCGAAGATGCTTATAAAAAAATAAAAGAAAATTCTATTGAATTATTAAAAAAAAATAAATTCGTTTTCATGCTCGGTGGTGAACACGCGATATCTATCGGTAATCTTGAAGCATTAAAAAATAAATATGAAACAAAAGATGTAACCATCTTAGACATTGATGCACATTGCGACTTGCGAAATGATGATAGTGATTATAGTAAAAATCCTTCACGATATGCGCATTCAGCAATTATGCGTCGAGCAAGTGAAATGGGTTACAATATTGTGCAAGTGGGCATTCGCACATACTGCAGAGAAGAATATGAATATTTTAGTGACCCCAAAAATAATGTAACAGTTTTTGAATGGAATAAAGAAATCATACCTATTGAACAAATATTAAATGCAATAAAAACTAAATATTTATACATCAGCATCGATGTAGATGGTTTTGACCCTGCTTATATGCCTGGCACTGGAACACCAGTTCAGGGTGGACTTTCTTGGTATTATGGAATTGATTTAATAGAAAAAGCAATAGAAAAGAAAGAACTAATCGGAGCAGACATTGTAGAAGTCTCCCCTATTTCTGATTCAGTTCTCACTGAATACGGTGCGGCCCAACTGGTCTACACAATTATTGCGAATAAGTTTGCGAAAAGATTTAAATAAATTTTTTGTAAAATAATGTTCCAAATACTATTCCATTCATTAGGAACATCATTATTGGATAAATAACAATTCCAAAAGAAAAGTTATTTATAGCGAGTAAATTAAAACATGAACCTAAAAATATAAAAAACCACGCTACTCTACTTTCAGAGAATGGGTCAAAGTACGATTTTTTTATAGTTGGTAAATATCCTGCAGAATCCATAAGTAAATTCATCAGTAATGCCGTAAGGGGGGTTTTTGTTATAAACCAAACAAATAAACTAAACCCTGCAACAAAAATAGAAAAATAGTCTAACTTAGACCAATAAGATATACCATATCGAAAAGAAAACATTAAAACTATCAACCCATTAAAGAAATAAACAATAGGTAAAAAAATTGTTGATCTAGCACCCACAGAAAAATAACTTACCAAAAGAATAGTATTTGTAATACTCCAAATTATCCAACTAGCTCTATTTGGCTTAGTTTCTTTTTGTAAAATACTTCTAACGTAATAAGTTATAGCGACAACAGAACAACTACCAGCCAAAATTCCAAGTAAAAAATGATAGTCCATTTTATATTCTTTTTAATAAACTTCCTGTTGATAACATTTTTCGCAATATATTATTTCAGATCTCTCTGGTGCATAACTCGTTTCAAACTCACTTGGACATCCGATGTCCAAGTGGTTGGGATGATTGGTTTTATCACACATGCATTTTCGATGCCATAGTTTTAAAGGATTCCTTTGTTTTACACGTTGATAATGTCGACAATTGGGGCATAAATGTGGTATTGGTAAATTCATCCTTCGGTAAAAAGAAAGCTCGGATTCAATGATTTTGAAAGCTTCCGTGCATTGCTCATTACAAGTCCCCCTATGTTCGCATTCAATGACTTTACCCATAATATCGTCTTTAACATCTTTAATATCATTTGAAATATCTTCATTTTTTATGTCTATATTATAACTTCTTATTTCTTTTTCTTTCCATTTATATCCTAGTTTTAAAGCTTCTTCTTTGGTTAGGGGAAAATATTCTTGAGCTATGGTTTCGTTATAACAAAATGGACTTAATTCAAAAGGAAAGAATTCTCCATATTTATATATTCTGCCTTTACTATCAATATATGGCATATCATTCATATGTTTAATAATCTTTGGAACTAATTCTTCATATTGTTCTTTAGTGTATTGTTTATTAAAAATACAATACTGCTTATCCCGCAAAGCAACACAGCCAAAAATATGAGAACATCCCTTAATCGAATGAGAATATTGCACATCTATTGAATTAATAATTGCAACTGAGAAATAAGTATTACTACAGGTTCTGCCGACTGCTCCTGCGTCGCTCAATTCATACATCAATTCTCCATTGCATCCAAGCCCATCATAAGAATCTTTCCATCCATATCCTCCCCAGATGCAATATTTAGAATTTTCCATACCATTTAATATATCAAAACAAAA
>CAYHDS010000055.1:0-2913 GCA_964355475.1 uncultured Candidatus Saccharibacteria bacterium | reverse complement strand
ATTTTTTTGATTTTTTCAAATATATTTTCTTTCATATTTTTTATCTTTCTATTTGCACAAATTTTAATTCCTGTATATTTACTGGGCTCGTTAATAAAGCTTTAGCAAAAGAATCACGTGGATCAGAAACTATCGTCTCTACTGTGGCTACTATATAAGGAAATAATCCAGGCAAAGAAACAGTATTACCTTTTTCTAAAACAAAATCTCTTGGTAGAGTCATTTCGAAGTTTCCACCCCCTCGTCCAACTATTTCCATAAAAACATCTTTTGACACTACCACTTCTGTTTTTTCTCCACTATTTGAAAATAGAATTACTTTGGAAGATTTCGAATATGCTTTAAAAATACGGCCAATGGGGATATTGCCCAAAGCAAAAACCAAATCCCCATCTTGAGCTCCATCTTCTATTCCAACATCTAAAATAAGGGTGTCATAGAGACTTTGATTAGGTTTACTTAATATCGCAGAGAGAAGCATCGTAGCTTTATCATTTTTTCTACCCAATATTTCTTTAATTTTATTATTTTCATCAAGAATAGAATTGTAATTTAAAATTAAAACATGATTTTCTGCTAATTTTGTTTTCAAATTTTCATTTTCTTTTGAAAGAGAATTTTTAAATGAAAAAGCAGTACTGAGGTCAGAAAAAATAGTAGTCGCACTATTCTTTAACACCAATACGGGGCGAAAAATAATTAAACTCATAGAAGATAAAAATTGAAAAACTGGAGTTCTAAAATAGAAAAATACCAAAATAAAAAACACAAAAATTGCGTAATTAAAAATTTTCTTTCTTTGATTTTTTTTATCTAGGAGGTAGCTCATCTTGATGACCTATAAGAACTTCACGATAAGAAGCAATGTCGTCTAGCATTATTCCTGTCCCGCGAGCAACAGCCGAAAGTGGATCATCCACTATATAGACAGGAATTTTTAAAACATTTTGTAAAAGCTGGTCAATCCCCGGAGTAAGCGCTCCGCCACCAGTTAGAGTAATACCTCTGTGCATTATGTCAGAGAGAATTTCGGGCGGTGTTGTTTCTAGCATATCTTTTACTCCTTCTATCAACTCTCGAACAGAAGAAGAAATAGCTTCACGAACATCTGAATCAGTAACTATTACTTGTCTGGGTAGACCAGTTAATATATCCCGACCATGGACTTCAATTTCCATATATCCATTGGGCAATGCTGAACCAATAGAAATTTTAACCATTTCCGCTGTTCGCTCTCCTATTAATATTTTAAATTCATCACGCATATAGCTAATAATGTCATTACTCAATCTATCTCCTGCAATTTTTAAACTTTTTGATTTGACAATACCACCCAAAGAAATTACCGCTATATCAGTGGTGCCACCTCCTATATCTATAATCATCGAACCGATTGGGTCTTTAATGGGTAATCGTATACCAATGGCTGCTGCCATCGGCTCTTCTACCAAAAAGACGACTCGTGCACCAGCGCTACGAGCGGCATCATACACTGCACGAGTCTCGACATTGGTTGTACCAGAAGGCACTCCTATCAAAACTCTTGGCCGAGCAAATTTTTTAGACATTTTGTCCGCTTTATTAATTAAATATGAAAGCATTTCCTCGGTCACTTCAAAATCGGAAATTACCCCATCGACGAGCGGACGTATTGCTCTGATGTGCCCCGGTGTGCGACCGAGCATTTCTTTGGCTTTACCCCCTACTGCCAAAATTTGATTAGTTTTAATATTAACTGCCACCACTGAAGGTTCATTGACCACAATGCCATGACCTTTTAAATAAACTAAAGTATTTGAGGTACCCAAGTCTATGCCAATATCATTTGAGATTAATTTGTAAAATTTATCGAACATTTTTAAATAGGCATTAGGCTCTAAGCTTTAGCATTTTTAATAATTCATCGAGAGAAACAATTTGACCTTTTTGTTCTATTCGTTTTTTTAATTCTATTCCACCTTCTTTTATACTTCTCTCTGAAACAACAAGCCGAAGTGGCATACCGAGTAAATCAGCATCGGCAAACTTTTCTCCCGGAGATAGTCCCGCCCTATCATCAAATAAAACTTCTATATTATTTTTAACCAAAGCATCATAGACTTTTTCTGCTTCCTTTTTAGCCACTTCATCTTCTCCCAAAGAAAGCAGATGCACAGAAAAAGGCGCAATAGATTCTGGCCATACTATTCCCTTGTCATCAGACAATGCTTCTACAATTGCCCCCATAAGGCGTCCTAATCCTATACCATAACAACCCATCAAAACACTGTGTTTTTCTCCTTTTTCATCCTTGAATGACAAATCAAAGGGCGCTGAATATTTGGTTTTTAAATCAAAAATATTGCCAACTTCAATAGCTTTCTGTTCAACTAATTTTTCTTTATTCAAATTAAGTTGCCCTAAAACTTCATCATTAAAAACTTCTTTATTTACGGCAATACCTTTATCTTCATCCACATATATAGTGTCTTCCCCAGCCCCTGTTATCGTCTGAAATTCATGAGAATATTTTGAGAAAGTTCCACCAGAAGCAAAGGTCAGATAAGTGATGTGACCGATACCAACTCTTTGAAAAATAATCTTGTAAACTTCTTTCATTTTGTCATAAAATTTTTCAAAATCTTCTACTGAGGTATGAAAAGAATACATATCTTTCATCATAAATTCTCTACCTCGCAATATGCCAGACTTTGGCCGAAGTTCCATTCGAAATTTATTTTGAATTTGATAAACAGCAATAGGAAAATCTTTATATGAGGAAATATAATTTTTTAAAATGGGAACAATAATTTCTTCGTGGGTGGGACCTAATGCAACTTCTCTTCCAGTGGAGTCAGAAACTTTATATAAAACATCTAAATCATTCCATCTTCCAGTTTTTTCCCAATTTTCTTTTGGCTGAAAAGTAGACAT
>CAYHDS010000054.1:0-2942 GCA_964355475.1 uncultured Candidatus Saccharibacteria bacterium | reverse complement strand
CCCCCTATTAGTTTAAATACTTTATCGGCTATTTTGTAGGCTTCGCCAGCGCCCATTGTTACAAATACATCATTATTGCCAAAAGTCTTCCCTTTTAGATATTCTTCTGCTAATTCAAAATCAGTAAAGGCTATCGCCTTCTCTCCCTCCGCACATATAGCTTCAGCCAGCTTGCCACTTGAAATACTTTCATCTTTTTCTTCTCGCGCAAAATAAATAGGTAATAACACTATCTCGTCAGCACCATTCCAGCTTTCAGAAAATTCTTTGAAGAGTGCTTTAGTTCGACTGTACAAGTGAGGTTGGAAAACAACCGTGAGTTTTTTCTTTGGCTTGCCCTCAGTAGCCTCGGCGAAGGAGGGATAAAGTTCTCGGAGCGCCTGTAAGCTAGCTTTTATCTCTGTCGGATGGTGAGCATAATCATCATAAATTATTGTTCCATTACTCGTAGTTCCCTTTTTCTCGAGTCTTCTCCATGTGCCTGAAAATTCTGACAATGACTTTTGTATTATTGCGTCTTCAATATTTAAAACTTTAGCTACTACGTACGCCGCTGCAGCATTCATGCGATTGTGTTCACCTGGAACTAAAAGTTTCGGAACTTTTTCCAAGTATTTAGTATAGTCAGCAATTACTTTTTCGCTCTGTAAAGAAAGTTGATTAAAAGCATCTTTAATATCATCTAAATCTTTGTAATAATCTAAATGGTCAGCTTCAATATTTGTAATAACTAAAATTTTTGGTTTTATATTTAAAAATGATCTTTCATATTCGCAAGCTTCAACAATAAAATAATCGCTTTTACCGATAATTAAATTTGATTTCTCTTGTCCTGAGCTTGTCGAAGGATTAAGTAAAGAACCAACGATGACCGATGGGTCCATCTTCGCATCAATTAAAATTTTCGCTATCATCGCTGTAGTTGTCGTCTTACCGTGTGTACCAGCAATTGCTATTGTATATTTATCTTCTGTGACTATGCCAAGCATCTCGGGATAACTCTTGTATAAAATTTTAGAACTCTTAACCTGCTCGAAAAGTTGAGGGTCATAATGCGGTACAGCAATAGTGTAAACAATTAAATCTACATCAGTGGGAATAAGCTCAAAACCTTGACCAATAGTTATCTTAATACCCAATTCTCTCAACTCATTCGTCAACTCATTCTCTGCCATATCAGAACCAGAAACATTTTTCCCCCTTAAGTGCATCATTCGGGCTATAGCTGAAATACCAATACCCCCGATACCGATAAAAAATATTTTCTTAACTTTTGATAAATCTAAATCCATTATTTCAAGGTCTTAACTATCTTCATAAATTGGTCACCACGGTCATATTCATTGTCGAACATACCGAAAGACGTGAATGCTGGAGAAAATAATATTATATCTTTTTGTGAAGCAAGATTCATAGATTTTTTGACTGCTTCATCTAAATTTTTTACTTTATAATTTTCTATTTTCAATTTTTTACCAGACAAGAGTCTATCCGTACCATTACCTGGTATCAAAATTAAAGCTTTTACATATTTATTTATATTTTCTATTAATCTCTTGAGCTCTAAATTTTTATCTGCGCCACCCATAATCAAAATAATATTTTGCTTTTTAGAAATTATTTCTCCGAGTGCAAGGAGTGCCACTTGAGTCGCTTCTGGAGTGGTTGAATTATTATCATTATAAATATCTATACCTTTTATATTCTTAACAAATTCCAATCTTCCAGAAACAGGGTTAAAATGTTTGATGACTTTTTTTATAATTTCTTCATCAATCTTGAGTACTCTGGCTACCTCAATAGCACAAGCAATATTTTCTAAATTATGTTTGCCTGGTAAATTGATATGCCAAGATTTAGGAATATGTTTTATATCAGCAAAAATTTTTTTACTCTTAATATTTTTCACCACATTTCTCATACTAGAACCTAATATAAGAACATCGTCTTTCTTTTGAAATTTAAAAATATAAGATTTATCTTCGAAATATTTCTGCATAGCTTTACTTATGGTGAGCTCAGTCGAACCATAATAATTCATATGGTCGGGCATAAAATTCGTAAACACAGAAATATGTGGAGAAATCTTCGCTTCACCTAGGCCCTGCAACTGCCAAGAAGATAATTCGAAAACCACATAATCTCCATCTCGTACATCTTTTAAAAGTGGCAGTGCTGCGGTGCCACGAATATTTCCACCGAGGTGCACGCGGATACCAGCCTCTTTCAAAATCTCATAAATTAGAACCGTAGTCGTCGTTTTTCCTCGAGTGCCGGTGACGCCAATGATTTTTACTTCCGGTGCAAGCTTCGCGAAAAGAGATTCATCCATTTCTATAGGTATGCCATTTTTTTTAGCATATTTTATATAAGGTGAATCGAGGGCGACACCTTGTCCCTTCAAAACAAAATCGCAATTCTTGAAATCTTCCATCCTATGCTCACCCAGAACATATTTAATACTTGCCCGTCCTTTGGCGTGGTTTTTATATTTCTTTAATTTCTTGATAGAAGGAGCCAATTCACGAGCTGATTTTAAATCAGTAACGAGCACTTTCGCCCCCATTTCAGCCATAAAAGCAATATCCCCAAGCCTTTTACCCAATAGACCAAGACCCATTACCGTCACCCTACGCCCTTTGAAATATTGCTTATAATCACTCATATATTCATATTATCATACGAACAAGCGCAAAAATAGCTCAAAAAAGGCACGCCCGCTGTTCAAAATTAAAAACCGAAATTTTAGCCGGTACGGATTTTTTGAAGCTTAAAAAATCCTGAAATTGGCTCGTCGTCACTCACCAAACCCCTTTAAAATTTGTTTTTAATTTTTACAAAGAAAAACATAAATAGTTCTTAAGAAAAGCCTTGCGCAGGAGCTTAGAAAATAAAAATGGTAATCCATTTATTATTTTCTTGAGCGACGAGCAGTTCGCTGG
>CAYHDS010000053.1:0-3122 GCA_964355475.1 uncultured Candidatus Saccharibacteria bacterium | reverse complement strand
TAAAGTTTGACTTTTTTATTTTTTCTGCTAGTATGAGTCGTAAGGGAATAGAGCTTTGGTAATCCACTTTTCTCCTTTAATTCCTTATTTTAAAGGGCTTAAAGAATGAAAGTGCGATATTACAAGGCTGACCCCTTATTGTTTTATACTTGTCCCGTTAGAAAAGAGCGGACTTGTAAAAAGTAACAAATTTATTATTTTAATTTTTTAATGGGATGGCAAAAACATCAGTTGTCGCAAGAAGTAAAAAGAAACCCAAATTTTCTACTCGAGCCAAGAATCGATGTTTTCGTTGTGGTCGCGGAAATGCTTTCATGAGAGATTTCGGTATTTGTCGTATTTGCTTTAGAGAATTAGCAAATGAGGGAATGCTCCCAGGCGTCAGAAAATCTTCTTGGTAAAAAATATATGGATCCTATTTCAAACATGTTAATAATGATAAAGAATGCTAGTCTTGCCAATAAAGATTCTGTGGTCTTACCTTTTTCAAAATTAAAATTTGCTATTGGTGAATGCTTAATGAAAGAAGGTTATATTAAAAGTATTGTTAGAAAAATAAAAAAAGATCAACCAGTATTAGAAATTGAATTAATTTATATAGACAAAAAACCTAGAATTACAGAAGTTGAAAGAGTTTCTAAGCAATCCAGACGTGTTTACTTTGGTATGAAAGATATTCATACAGTCAAGGGTGGAACGGGGCTTTTAGTTCTTTCTACTCCCAAAGGTATTTTATCAGGCAAAAATGCAAGAAAAGAACAGGTCGGGGGAGAAGCCTTATTTAGAATTTGGTAGTTCATTAATTCACTATAAATAAATTTTATGAGCAGAATTGGAAAACAAATTATCGAAATACCAGCCAATGTGAAAGTCACCCAAAGTGGCGATACTTTGACGGTAGTTGGACCAAAAGGCACTCTCTCCAGAGTTTTTCGTGATGACATCACCATAACTCTTGCAGGTAACACTATAACTTTGAATATAAAGAGAAATGATAAATTTTCTAAATCACTTTGGGGCACATATGCTTCGCATATTAAAAATATGATTAAGGGTGTAGAGACTCCATATCAGAAAAAATTAATTTTAGAAGGAGTGGGTTTTAAATCAGAAGTAAAAGAAAAAGAACTTCATTTTGCTCTTGGTTTTTCTCATCCCGTAATAGTGAAATTACCAGAAGGTATCGTCGCTACAGCTGAGAAAAATAATATTACAATCACAGGTATTGATAAAGAATTAGTGGGTTCTTTTACGGCTGGAATACGATCTCTTAAAAAGCCAGAGCCTTATAAGGGTAAGGGTATGCGTTATGAAAATGAAGTCATTAGACGAAAACAAGGCAAGAAGACTGCATAATAATTTTATAAAACAATGCAAAACAAAACAGACAAAAGAATAAGATTAAAGAAAAAAATTCGAGCGAAACTTGCAGGTTCTGTCGAACGTCCACGTCTTTCTGTATTTCGATCAAATAAATTTATTTATGCTCAGGTAATAGATGATAAAATAGGTAAAACTCTAGCACAAGCGAGTGATGTTAAAATTACCAAAGGTACAAAAACCGAGCGAGCGAAAGAAGTTGGTAAAATGATTGGGCAAGCCTGTTTAAAAGCAAAGATCCATCAAGTTGTTTTTGATAGAAATGGTTTTAAATATACTGGACGTATTAAATTAGTAGCAGACGAGGCTCGCACAGCTGGACTTAAATTTTAATTATATGGAAAAAGCAAAAGAACATACAGGAGAAAAAAGAAATAATCGTCGATCAGGATCTTTCAATAGACCCAAGCCTGAATTTGATCAGAAAATTTTGAATATTCGTCGTGTTACTCGCGTGGTTGCCGGAGGACGCAGGTTTTCTTTTTCTGTAGCATTAGTTGCAGGAGACAGAAAAGGAAATATCGGTCTTGGTTTGGGCAAAGCTGGAGACACATCTCTCGCTATAAACAAAGCCCTTAGAAATGCCAAAAAGAATATGGTCAAGATTAAATTGAATAAAAATATGTCCTTACCTTATGAAGTAAAAGCAAAATTCGGTAGCGCTAAAGTGGTGCTTATACCCAACAAGGGCCGTGGATTAGTAGCTGGGTCAGTTATTCGTGATATTATTAAATTAGCTGGTATTCGAGACGTGACGGGCAAGATTTTAGGTGGTACGAAAAATAAACTGAATAATGCAAAAGCAGTGATGGAAGCATTTTCTTCAATTTCTGTTAAATATTTTAAACCAGTAGAAACAGTTGTTCTTAATAATAAAGAAGAAATTAAAGGAGAAGTTTTAAGTTAACTTTATGCAAACACATAATTTAAAAAGAGTTCATAAGAATAAAAAAGATCGTATTGTGGGCCGTGGAGGCAAACATGCCAAGACGTCTGGCCGTGGAGGCAAAGGGCAGACAGCTCGCGCAGGCAACAAGCGTCGTCCGGAACTCCGTGATATCATCAAGAAATTACCCAAAAATCGTGGATATCGATTCAATTCTGTTCGTAAGACTCTTGTTATAAAAAAAGAAAAATTAGCTTCCAAGGGAGAAAAATTTTCAGAAATTCGAAAACGCCTAGCAGTAAAAGGAGGTAAAATAAGAATTAAGTAATATGGAAAATTTTTGGAGTAAAATAAAATTGATTTGGACTGATGCGAGCTTAAGAAAGAAGGTCATTTTTGTTCTTTTCTCTTTAATAGTTTTCAGATTACTTTCAGCTATTCCGATTCCCGGTATTGATACTTTAGCGCTTGAGAGATTTCTATCAAACAATCAATTTTTTGGTATTTTAAATATTTTCTCTGGTGGCGGACTCTCTAATTTATCAGTTATTATGCTTGGCGTAGGTCCTTATATTACGAGTTCTATTATTATGCAGTTACTTACAATTATGGTACCTGCTTTAAAGAAAATTTATCACGAAGAAGGAGAAGCTGGCAGAAAAAGATTTACTCAGTATTCCAGATTTCTCACAGTTCCATTAGCAGCTATTCAGGGTTTTTCTTTGCTTGCGATTTTAGAGAATCAAAATATTTTAATAAATTTAACTGCTTTTGATAGAATTGTGAACTTGATTGTAGTTATTGCGGGATCAATGTTACTTATGTGGTTAGGAGAGCTCGTGTCAGAATTTGGCAT
>CAYHDS010000052.1:0-3201 GCA_964355475.1 uncultured Candidatus Saccharibacteria bacterium | reverse complement strand
ACAAAAATACACGAGAACAATTTGAAATAAGAGTACATAAAAGATTGATTGATATTATAAATCCAAATGCAAAGACCATCGAGGCTTTGACTAATTTGTCTCTTCCTTCTGGAGTAGAAATTGATGTAAAGATGATGTAATAAAATTATGAAATTTATTCTTGGTACAAAAGTAAATATGACCGAGTATTTCTCTGAAAAAGGAGAAGTTTTTCCTGTGACTATTGTCTCGGCTGGTCCTATTACGGTTACTCGTGTCTTTGAAAAAGACAAAGATGGTTACAATGCTGTACAAGTTGGTTTCGGTACTCAGAAAGAATCAAGAATAACTAAAGCTCGCAAGGGAACAATGAAGGGTGGACTATTTAGAACTTTGAAAGAATTTAGACTTAAGGGTGATAATACTTCAAGTCTTAAAGAAGGAGATATAGTTGATGTAAGTGCATTTGTCGCTGGAGATGTAATTCGAGTGACAAGTGTTTCTAAGGGAAAAGGTTTTCAAGGTGTTGTGAAAAGACATGGCTTTCATGGCGGACCTCGTACTCACGGACAAAAACACTCTGAACGTGAGCCAGGCTCTATCGGTGGAGGACTTCGAACACATGTGCCAAAAGGTATGCGAATGGCGGGCAGAATGGGTGGAGACAGGATAACTCAGAAAAATTTGAAAGTTGTTTTGGTTGATCAAGAAAATAATATGATGTTGGTTAAAGGCGCGATTGCTGGTAAACGTGGGAGCTTGGTAGAAATCATCGGTCAATAATTTATTGTTATGGAAACAAAAATATACAATCAAAAAGGAGGTGATGCAGGAAGTATTACTTTACCCGAAAAAGTTTTTGGCGCTCTTTGGAGAGCTGATTTAGTGCATCAGGTTGTAGAGAGTATGCGTTCCAATAAAAGAGCAGGCACGGCTGATACCAAAGATCGCGGAGAAGTGCGTGGAGGGGGGAGAAAGCCTTGGAAACAAAAAGGCACAGGGCGTGCGAGACATGGATCTTCTCGAAGTCCTATTTGGGTAGGTGGAGGTGTGACTCATGGACCACTTGCCGAAAAGAATTATAAAAGAAAAATTTCAAAAAAAATGCGAGCGCAAGCACTCTTCTCTGTATTGTCAAAAAAGTTTAAAGATGGAGAAATTATTTTTGTTGATAGTTTAGCAATGTCAAAAATGAATACTAAAGCTGGGATAGAAGTGATGAAGAATTTGGCAAAAGCTAGCGGGGCTAAAACTATTGCCACTTCTAAAAAGCCTCGTGTTTTAACTGCTTTATTTGCACGTAACGAAAATACAGAAAAAAGTTTTCGAAATATACCATCATTGGAAATAATGTTTCTTAAAAATTTAAATCCACGTGATGTTCTCAATTACCAGTATCTTTTAATAGAAAATCCAAACGAAGCTGTAGACTTTTTAGCAAAGAGGGGATAATTTAAATATATGTCAAATCAAATTATTAAAAATCCCATAAAAAGTCTTAGGATTACCGAAAAAGGATCTAATGTTGCATTACAAAACGTCTATACTTTTGATGTTGCAGATGGAGCCAATAAAATAGAAATTAAAAAAGCAGTTTTTTCTTTATATAAAGTAAAACCAGTAAAAGTGAATATACTTGCTGTGCCCAAAAAGATTATAAATTACCGTGGGCATCCTGGTACACGTGGTGGAGGTAAAAAAGCTTTTGTTTATTTAAAAAAGGGCGACAAAATAGAATTTATATAATTATGGAATGAATCCCGAACGAAATCGCGGACGCATAAAATAAAAAAAATATGAAATTGATCAAATACATTATTAATAATAAAAAGGACGAACAAGCGTAAGCGTACGCGTCCTATTTCGTACGGGATGAAATTATACAAACCTACAAGTAAATCACGCAGAGAAATGACCAATGTATCATACAGAGGTGTTTTGACTGGCACTGCACCCACCAAGTCTCTAACCTATGGCTTCAGACGTTCTGTTGGTAGAAATAGTCAAGGTAGAATTACCATGAGACATAAGGGTGGTGGACACAAGCGCTTATACCGTGATGTTGATTTTATGTATAACAAAAAAGATATTCCTGCCAAGATAAAATCTGTAGAATACGATCCAAATCGTTCAGCCTTTATCGGTCTTGCAGTTTATCAAGATGGAGAGAAGAGATATGTGGTTTTACCAAAATCTGTAAAAGCAGGTGATTCATTTATAGTTTCTCCGAAAGCAGAACTCAAGCCGGGCAATAGACTTATGTTAAAAAATATTCCAGTTGGAACATTTGTTTATAATGTTGAAATAAAACCTTTCGGTGGAGCAAAGATTGGCCGTTCCGCAGGAATTTTTGCGCAGGTAGTTGCGAATGCTGATGGTTATACAAATATCAAAATGCCTTCGACAGAAATTAGAAAAATAAATGAAGAATGTTATGCATGCGTGGGTACAGTATCAAATGAAGAATATCATTTACAAAATTTTGGTAAAGCTGGACGAAGTCGCTGGAAGGGTATTCGCCCCACAGTGCGTGGTACAGCCATGAACCCAGTGGATCATCCTTATGGAGGTGGAGAAGGTAGACAAGGCCGTGGAACCAAGCGTCCCAAGACTATGTGGGGTAAGGTGACGGGTGGTAGAAAAACCCGAACTCCTAAAAAATACTCGAATGTTTTCATTGTTTCTCGCCGAAAGACTGGCAAAAACAAGTAGATAAAATAATAAAACAAAAGCAAAAACCCTTACTATAAGGGTTTTTGCTTGACTTTTGTGTTTTTATGTGATAGACTATTAGAGTAGTTGTTCTTCATGGGTATTGTGGATTCGCTTCTCCGACGAGTCGCAATGTTTACCCAGAGTTCGGGCATGCCCGGGGCCGGCCCCCAAGGTACCTTCTCTCAAAGCCCTACTCGAGCAGGGGAGAGATTTTCAGCGCCGGCTAGACCACCTATCGGTGGGACAAGTTGAGCTGAACCACGGGTTCAGCAAGTTTGCTCGAGAGCATATCGTAGGGGGGTCTGGGCGTGCATGTTGCGCCCCGGCCCCTTTCTCGTTTAATTTGACCCCCACACTTATATTAAAGATATTGGATACAATGCGCCCAAGGCGCTTCTTGAATATAAGTGTATGGGTTTGACATTTTAACTATATTTGCTAATATGAAAACAAGCTCGATTCGAGCTTTTTATTTGCTATTTTATGACAAGATCAATCAAAAAGGGA
>CAYHDS010000051.1:0-3324 GCA_964355475.1 uncultured Candidatus Saccharibacteria bacterium | reverse complement strand
TCTTCCGATCTGAAAGACTATTATATAATGTATTTTCAGCTTCTTTTTTTGGTACAGCCGCAGCCGCTGCGTCAGCGTCAGAAGTTCCTGCTGCTGCTGCAACTCCAGCTTGTGTTGGCTGATACCAAGTCCATTTTTTCCCATTAGGTGTTCCGTCTGCATTAGTTGTGGTGCAATTATCTTTAGTGGCTGGACTCCAATTATTAGCTGCGGTAGTGCCTTTTGGCCAATCACTTTCTGCTTTTATACAAGCACCACTACATCCGTCAGATCCGTCAGGTTTATTTGTACTCGTACATGCTGCCGCTTGTGTTTTCGGAGCCAAGCTAAAAAACCCTATCACCATGACCAATATTAGAATGTAAGGTAAAAACTTTTTCATTTTTTAAAATGTTGGATCTCCAGCTTGGGTGTAATATGTTGGTTTTACTTTGAACACTATATTACAATCTATATCTATAACCACTGGGTCTAATTTTTTAGTGTCATCACCATATACTCCGCTGGCATTTACCATCGGCAGATCTTCAAAACCGGGGTCACCTTTTTCATTCCCATGTGGATTTCTAAATGTGAATTTAAGAGCTCCATGTTGATTTGATTCATCTGGTCTTATTATGTCACCATGGCTATATCCGCTTATTATTGGTATACCACAAAATTCCGATATTTCTGTTGGACTATTCTTTACACTTACCCCTCTTTCCGTCTCGATTCTCTCTTCTTCACATTCTGTATTTAATTCTTCTAGATTAGACAGTCTGTCTTTTAGAGTAGATAATTCGCTTCGTGTGTCTTCTATGCTGTTTGTGTTAGAAATTGAAGGTTTTATTGCATTATATTGTTTTCTTATAGATATTAATTTTTTTTCTTGTGACGTAAAGTTTGTATCTGTGGATTCAGGTTGTTTAGTAAATGCGCTTAAGCTTATTTCCAGTGCTTTCAATCTAGCCACTGTTTGATTTTTTAATCTTTTTGCATCTGTTGATTCTTTTATTTGCTGTGGAAATTCGTCTATTTCCTTTACGGCATCAATATAAATTGTTGCCCCAGGAAGTGAGCTTATCATTTTTGTAATAATCCATTCTTTTAATCCAGCTACGGACCATTTTAATTCACGTATTGCATCAGTTGCTGCTTTTACTTTCAGGTCTGTCGTGCTATTGGTTTCTGCAGAAAGTACTCTAGAATTTCTTTCTCTTTCTGAAATTAATCTTTCTTCCCAACCTTTATCTGGGCCTGGTAAACATTGGTCAAGTTTTTGTGTTTGTTCAGGAACTAAGGCTATCAGTTGAATAATGCCCGGATTAGTTGGATCTTCATTGTCCATTAATTCTATTTCTGCTTCTGTATTGTCTATTGCTTGTGCCACCTCTTCTTTAAATTGATCCAAAATTATTTCTTCATCTGGTCCACCGAATATATCTGTTTGGCCATTTATGTCTGTTTCTGGACTGCCAAGTGTGACACCATCATAATTCCAATCATCTGGTTTGGGTTTTGGATTTATTTGGCTTGATAAAGAGTTTAGTCCTCTTTGCAAGAAATGATTTAGAAGTGCGTCAAAAACAGAAGACAAGCTAGCTCCGATTGCTTGATTGATTGTGCCCTGTTCTTGTTGTGAATCTAATGCCTTCATTATGCTGTTGGACACGACGGACCCAGGAGTAGTATTTATTAGTCCCGGTGAACCGTCAGGATTGGGCGGACATTCGTTTTTTGTTGCCCACGCTACTTGTGCTGCATATTTTCTATCATTATAAGCTTTATCATAGTTTTGAAATGCTTTCACTCGCGCTTGAGCTACTGGATCTGTGCTATTTACATCTTGCAAGTTAACTTTTGGGGGACTATATTTTTCTTTGTAAGAAAAACTAGGCTTGTTAAATTCATTAATACCGTTATTGTATTTTGGATTTGTTGAACACATTTGTGGAGAGAGAAAACCTTGTCCTTGTTGTAATGTTGCTTGTACTTTTTGGGCTGCATTTTGATTTACGCCTTCGAGTTTTCGCCCGAGCTGTTCACTCACTAATATTTTAGAGCCTAGATAATTATTTTGTGGATATTGTGTATTTACCAGAAATCCATTCCATCCTCCGACGTTAAAATCGGCTCTGTACCTTTCTAATAATGCTGGATCGTTGATAACTTTACTCAAAGTGTATTGCAGATTGTCACTGGATTGTCTTTTGTAACTACCTATTACTTCTAATGCTATTTGTTTACCAAAAGGCATTCTGAGTCTATCATAACCAATTGTATCCACTAATTTTTTTACTTCAGTTTTTCCTATATCTTGAAAAAATGACCCTGGATTTTCCAAGAAAAGTGGTTGTCCATGGAAACCCGTATTTATCCAGTTTACGGTGCTCTTGGTCATTTCTTGTAAAGCTCTTCTGGCTATCATTTTTAAAGTTTCTTTTACGACTGCTTTAGCTACATTTTTAATTGAAATTGCTGTATTCGTTGCTGTTGAAGCAGTGGTGGCTCCAGAAAAAAACGATGTTATGCTAGTCCATATAGATGTTCCTCCTACATCAAATACGGGAGCAGCGGGAGCAGCTATAGCTTCTGCTTTTTTTGGTTTAGAGAAAATAATTAAAGCGGGTAAAAAAATAGAAATAATTAAAAGAAAGAAGATGAGTTTTTGAATTTTTGTATCTTTTTTAGACATTTTGTTTAATTATATAATTTATTCTTTAATTGCTTAATTTTTTTGGTTAATTAAAGTATTTAGCTTTTTGACCGCCAAATCAAGCAAGGTGGTATTGTCTTCATATTTACTCATAGCTCCCATGGCCACTATCGGGTCTGTTTCATAAAGCTTAATATCATTTAAATTTTCTATTAATCTCTCAATAGCATTTATCATGTCTAAGTGAGCTTGAGCTAGAATTTTTGGTGTGCTAATCGCAACCATTCCAGATACAATCATATTTGTTTGTTTTATAATTGGGTCAAGTTTTTTCAATGCTTCAACATTTTCATTTTGACCATCATTTATGAATTCTTGCAAGACATCGATGGCAGTTCCCTTCATTTTATTTTTTTCATATACAGCATTTAAGGCAGTGCTATATTTCTGAACAGCTTGAACGCTATCATCTGTCGATATTTTTATATCTGAAAGTAAATAAACTTTTCTAATGATAGGGTTTTTTATTTTTTCAGATAGAGATGCACCCAATGTATCTATGGTGTTTTGATCTATTTGACCCGCTTGATTAAGCGCCGTGACAGTGGCAAAAAGCTCTCTAGAAAATTTATCTGTTTGAGTTAGGTTTTCTTCTGTAGTTTTGCCTTCAGTTTCTTTTATTTTAT
>CAYHDS010000050.1:0-3527 GCA_964355475.1 uncultured Candidatus Saccharibacteria bacterium | reverse complement strand
CTCATAAAGATTTTGAATGCCGACATCAAAACAGAATGGCGAAAAGAAATCCACGTAAACTTTGGCACCGTAAATGTATGAAAGAAGGTTGCGTAAATGAGTTTGAGACATCCTACTCTCCCGAACGTCCTGAAATAATATATTGTGAATCTTGTTACCAACAAGAAGTCTACTAAAATAGTCCCCCAGAATGACGAAACCCACGATGACCTGTGGGGTCGTCGTGGGTGTAGATAAACTCAATCGAACATCTTCCTGAGCACCCAATGAGCGAGTACCCATGTCCCTCCCGCCATGGCAACCCCGGCCCAGGGCGAAAGTGTAAGCATCTGGAAAGGAACAAACAAAACCAAAGAGGTGAAAACAGCCGCAAGGAGCACCCACGATATTTCCGCATTCACCTCTTCGACCTGCTCCGTCGAAGCGTCCTGCCGAAGGACCACGAGCAACCCAACTACAACGACGCCAAGCAGCAGGGATGCGAAGGCCGCAGCCAGAACCCACTCCCTAGAAAGAGATAGGGTAATCCCAGCCACGATGACCACCAAACACATAACAGCGACCACTGTGCACGACCGAACGAAAACTTTGCGCATCGTGTTCATGAATACCTCTCGGTGACAGGAAAAATTCGCGAAATTTCGTGAACTTCTAGCTATCACCAAAAGAATACAAAAATTTTAAGAGCATATTTCTATTCCTAGATTACTCCAAATTTTTTATAAAGCAAGAATTGTATTGAAAACAAAAACACAACTTTTTGAAGGGGTTTTGAGGCTGGCGAGCCGAGAATTTCAGGATTTTTTAAGCTTCAAAAAATCCGTACCAAAGAAAAGTTATGTTTTTGTTTTCCCTACTTTCTCACTCCATGCTTCGTGTGAAGTTTTTTCACTTCTTTTTCTTCTAATTCTTCTTTTTTTTCTTTCCCTCTCTCCCCAAGAGCTCGAAGTTCATTATCGCCCAGCATATTTAAACTTTTTACCAGCTCGCTCAAATGTTCTACAGTATTTTTCTCTGGGGCATCTAATACTTCTTCGAGCAAGGCATGTAAAATCCATCCCATTCGTGGACCAGGAGAAATATCTAATTTTTTTATCATAAATTCTCCATTAATTTTTAGCGCACCGACAGATATCGGATCGTGAAGTGCTTCTTCAATCATTGCAAAATATTTTCGTAAACGATATGGCGCTTCTTTTTTCTTCATCCCCACTCTATCGCACTCACGAACATTCATCAGAAGCCAAATATTTTCTACACCAACTTTTGTAATAATTCTACGCACCGCCGAAAGTGTGATTAATTCTGTATCAGAAAAAAACATATGATTACGCACAAGTTTTTCAATCAAAATAATTTCTTTATTGGAAAATTTTAATCGCTCCATTATTTTTTTCGCCATCCGTGCGCCGACAACTTCATGCCCGTAAAAAGTGTAAGCTTTTTTTTCTCCCGATCGTCGACTGCGTGGTTTACCAATATCATGGAAAAGAGCGGTCAGTCTAATTTCCAAAGGCCAATTTTTATCTGCCGCATGTTGTAAAGCCATCAACAAGTGTTCCCAAACATCGTATAAATGCGCTCCGCCTTGCACGCAACCTATCCCCTCTTCGAGTTCCGGAATTATGTGTTTCAATAAACCTAATTTTTGTAACATTACGATTCCGGCGCTTGGATTTTCCGACATAATTATTTTTACAAATTCATCACGAATTCTTTCCCCAGATATTTTTTTTATTAAATCTTTATTTTTTAAAATGCTCTCCATCGTTTCATGCGAGAGAGAAAAATTTAATTGCACCGCAAAACGAATAGCGCGGAGCATACGAAGAGCATCTTCACTAAATCTATCATCAGGGTCACCTACTGCCCTAATGGTCTTGTCCTGTATGTCCTTTAAACCTCCAAATATGTCCGTTACAGCATTTTTTCTATAAGACATGGCATTTATACTGAAATCACGTCTCTTGAGGTCATCTTCGATTTTATCGCTAAATTGGACCTCATCTGGATGTCTGAAATCACTATATTTAGTCTCAATTCTATACGGAGTAACCTCAATAACCATATATTCAGGTGTTTCACGAGAAACATCATCTTTTTTTGTTTCACATGATACACACACTCCAACTGTCCCAAAAATATTCTCATAGATGGTTTTCTCAAAAAGACCTATAATTTGGTCTGGTTTGGCATTCGTGGTCACATCCCAATCTTTTGGCTCTCTATTCATAACAAGATCACGAACGCATCCCCCCACCAAATATGCCTCAAAACCAGCCTTCTCTAAAGTGTCTGTTACATATGAAACCTCTTTGGTTATTTTTGATATTAAGTTTTTGGTATTCTGTTCCATAGTATCTTTGTGGTCAGGAATAGTTTTCTACTAAAAACTTCCCCGACCCGGGCTCACGCCGTCGCGCTCCGCCTTGCACAAAGTGCCCCGCACTTTGTGCACCCGGAGGGATTCGAACCCCCAACGACAGTTCCGAAGACTGTTATGATATCCATTTCACCACGGGTGCAAAATTATTTGTTAATAATCTAAACATTTTACACTATTTTTAAAATATTGGCAAATAATCCTTATAAAATAAGCTAATTTTGTAATTGCTTTAGTTTAGATAAAATATTATAATAACAAAGCTTTTTTAGTTAAAAAATTAAATAGACATATTTTGCGGTTATATTTGGTAGTCTTTTATACATAGCAATTCGTGGTTATATTTAATGATCTTTATACATAGAAGTATTGCGGCTATGGTTTAATGGTAGAACAGGTCCTTGCCAAGGATCAGATTCGGGTCCGATTCCCGGTAGCCGCACAAAGTTTTTGTCCTTTATAAAACAACAATTATCCTAATAAATTAAAGACATTTTACCTGAAACTGTGGATAACTATGTTAGTAATGTTGGTAAAGGACATGGTGAAAAGTTGTCTTTTAGGGTCTTTTTTGGTTAAAATAGCTTGTAAAACAAGAGTATTTTAGTAAAAGACATTAAAATTTTAATGAACGTTTCACGTGAAACCTGTTTCTCATGAAACATTAAAATACACAACAGTATGCCAAAAGTCTTTACTTCAAAAACACAAAAAACTGGAGAAATAGGAGAGAATATAGCTACAAGGTTTCTTGTGAAACGTGGCTTTTCTATACTAGACCGTAATTATACAAAAAAATGGGGGGAAATAGATATAGTGGCAGAAAAAGACAATAAAATATACTTCATTGAAGTAAAAAGTGTTTCGCGTGAAACATTAAGCAGTGTTAATCGTGAGGCGCTAGATCAGTATAATCCTGAAGATAATATGCACCCCTGGAAACTTAAAAGATTGTCTCGGACAATTCAAACCTATCTTTTGTCTCAAAAAATAGCAGAAGAAAAAGAGTGGCAAGTGGATTTATTAATTGTATTTTTAAGTGAAAAAGATAAAAAGGCGAGGGTAAAAGTAGTCAGCGATATAATTTTGTGATAGAATCAGAAAAGTTTTTCGGGCCGTAGTATACCGGTAGTACAAGTGCTTT
>CAYHDS010000049.1:0-3537 GCA_964355475.1 uncultured Candidatus Saccharibacteria bacterium | reverse complement strand
TGTGTCGCTCAATTGACGACACAATAGTTTTGGAAAACTTAAAATTTTATGACAATGTGGCTAAATCATTCTTTGAATGATTGCCCGTCCCGAAGGGGATTAGGGAAAGACCTAGAAAACTAAGTTTAAAAAGAACGAAACAAAACATAGAACAGCAAAAACAAAAAACACCTCGCGTAAGTGGGGTGTTTTTTGTTATAATATACATATGGAAATAAAACGAGTTGGAATAATCAGAGGTGGAACGGGGAATCATCATGCAATTTCTGTGAGAAAAGGCGGGGATTTAATTTCACATATTTTTGAAAATTTAGCTGACAAATATAAAGTGGTTGATATTTTTATCGACAAAGATGGTAATTGGCATGCCAATGGTTTGCCTATAATACCAGCAGATTTAGTACGCAAAGTTGATGTTGTTTGGAATACTTCTAAACAACCCAGCTTGTCTATAATTTTAGATAATTTTTCTATACCAAACATAGGAAGCAGTTCTTTTTTAAAGATTTTGGAAAGTAACAGAGAAATGCTGGAAATGCATATGAAAAGTATAGGAATTAAAATGCCTAGATTTATAATTTTTCCAAAAGATGCACGAGAAGTTTTTAAAAAGTTTTCTGCGCCTTGGATTGTGAAAATTGATAACGAAGTCAAATTAATAAAAACCTTTAATGAACTTACAGAGACAATAAAAGACAAAAACAATATAATAATAGAAGAATTTATTGCAGGCAAACCCTCTACTGTGCATTCCATCAGTGGTTTTCGTGGAGAAGATATTTATGTATTTCCTCCGCAGAATTTTTTAACTGACGAAAAGGAGAAAGTAATTTCTTTCGCTAAAGATTTACACAAACATTTAGCTACAGAACACTATTTAAAATCTGATTTTGTTTTGCATCCCAAGAGAGGTTTTTTCTTGACCAATATTAGTTTTTTACCAGACTTAAGAGAAGATTCTCATTTTGAACAATCTTGTGAATTTGTTGGGGCAAAAATACATCATATTATAGAACATATTTTAGAAAAAACCTTAAATAATAAGGTATAAAACGGGCCATCGTATACCGGTAGTACACGCCCTTCGGGAGGGCGTAGATTGGGTTCGATTCCCAGTGGCCCGAATTTCTGGTATACTTTAAATGTAAAATTATTTTTATCTGTGGCGGGTGGTCGCACTCACATAGGCACATATGTTGGAGTTTCGCCATCACCCGCCTCAAATGAAAATAATTTAATAAAAAATCACGAAATTATTTCGTGATTTTTTATTTAGAGTTACCCGGTAGTGAGACTTGGCGAAGCACAAAGTGCGTTTTTGTAAAAAAACATCGCCAAGCTCTACTACCGGGTTATCCACAGTTTTGACAAAAAACTATTGTGTTCTTGTTTGATATGCGAGATAATTAACTTAGTTCTTTGCAATAGTTATTTAAAAATATTTTTTAATCTAATAAAATATTTTGAGGTCGTATTATTGCAAACTAAATTAAAAAAATAATTTCGCGTACGCGACGAATATTATGGCAGCAAAAAAGAAAGCAAAGGCAAAAAAGGGAAAGAAGCGAGCATAGTTTTTTCCCACTTCTAAGAGATCCCGCCACTGGCGGGATTTTTTAGTTTTCACTTAATTTTGTGTTAATATATCTAATATGAGTCTATATAGTAAAATATTTGGGGATACAAGTTCCAAATTTATTAAAAGTACCGAAAAAATAGTGATTGAAATTAATGCTTTTGAGGCAGATATTTCAAAATTAGCGGATATAGATTTTTTAAAGAAAACTCAAGAATTTAAAGATAGATTGCGAAAAGGCCAGACTTTGGACGATATTTTACCAGAAGCTTTTGCTTTAGTTCGAGAGGCCGCCAAGAGAAATTTAAATGAGAGACATTTTGACGTGCAATTGGTGGGAGGCATAGCTCTACATCAAGGAAAAATTGCTGAAATGAAAACCGGTGAAGGTAAAACTTTAGTAGCCACCTTACCACTTTACTTAAATGCATTGGTGGGAAAAGGTACACATTTAATAACGGTAAATGATTATCTTGCTCGACTTGGAGCAGTATTGATGGGTCAAGTGTATAATTTTTTAGGATTAACTGTTGGTGTTATTAATTCGCAAAATGTTTCTTATTTATATGATCCAAAGCACACAGATGAAGATAAAGAACGTGATAGAGTTGGAGAATTTAAAATTGTTTATGATTTTTTAAAACCATGTTCGCGTCAAGAAGCATACAAAGCGGATATTACTTATGGAACAAATCATGAATATGGTTTTGATTATTTGCGTGATAACTTAGCAACTTCTGTAAATGATCTTGTGCAACGAGAACATTTTTTTGCCATTGTAGACGAGGTTGATTCCATTTTAATAGATGAAGCGCGTACTCCATTAATTATTTCTTCCGCTTCTGGGGACTCGGAAGATTTTTATGTTAAATTTTTTCAAATTGCTAAACAACTTAAAAGAGAAACCGATTATTTAGTAGATGAAAAATTGAAAGCTATAACCTTGACGGACACCGGTATTAGTAAGGCCGAAAATCTGCTGGGAGTAGAGAACATTTACACCGAAAAAGGCATAAAATATGTGCATCATTTAGAAACGGCGGTTAAAGCACAAGCTATTTTTGAACGTGATAGAGATTATGTAGTAAAAGAAGGAGAAGTGATTATTGTTGATCCTTTTACCGGACGTTTACAACCGGGCCGAAGATGGTCCGAAGGGATTCATCAGGCGATCGAGGCCAAAGAAGGGGTAAAAATTGAAAAAGAGACTCGTTCATCCGGTTCTATTACCTTCCAAAATTATTTTCGCTTTTATAAAAAACTTTCTGGTATGACTGGAACGGCAGAAACTTCGGCTGAAGAATTTTTGAAAGTTTATGGTTTGGATGTAATTGTTATTCCAACTAATCGTCCTGTTGTTCGAAAAGATTTCCCAGATTTAATTTTTCAAAGTGAACAAGGGAAATTTAAAGCTATTGCTAAGAAAGTAAAAGAGTTAAATGAAAAAGGTCAACCAGTTTTGATTGGCACTATTTCTATTGAAAAAAATGAATTACTTTCTGTTTATTTGAAACAAGAAGGTGTGCAACATGTAATTTTAAATGCTAAAAATCACGAGAAAGAAGGAGAAATTATTGCTCAAGCCGGCAAGAGAGGGGCTGTTACTATTGCTACTAATATGGCTGGTCGTGGAATTGATATAAAACTTGGAGGCAATCCTATCGTCAAAGAAGAATATGATTTTGTGAAAAATGTGGGAGGGTTATTTGTGCTTGGTACTGAAAGACATGAAGCGCGAAGAATAGACAATCAGCTTCGGGGTCGTTCCGGAAGACAAGGAGATCCAGGTGGAACACAATTTTATGTTTCTCTGGAAGATGATTTGATGCGAGTCTTCGGATCAGAACGTATAAAAACTATGATGGGGCGTTTTGGTATTCCGGAGGATATGCCTATAGAAAATGGTTTTATTAATCGCTCGTTAGAAAATGCTCAAGCGAAGATAGAAGGTTTTCATTTTG
>CAYHDS010000048.1:0-3542 GCA_964355475.1 uncultured Candidatus Saccharibacteria bacterium | reverse complement strand
ACTCACATTGAAGTTCTTGTTACTGAAGACATGGTGGGTCATCGTTTGGGTGAATTTTCTCCAACTAGAAAATTTATTAAACATGGAGGAAAAATGCAGAAAGAGCTCGAACAAAAAAAGAAAGAAGCTGAAATAACTGCAGCCAAAGGAGCCACCGCTGCCGCTTCTGATGCCAAAAAGAAAGAATAACTACGAGCTTAACGCTACATAAATTACATGAAAGCATATTTAAAAAATTATAGACAATCACCTAGAAAAGTTCGCATTGTGGCGAGCTTAGTAAAAGGCAAAAATGTATCTCGCGCTATTGTAGAGCTTGATTTTTTGGCCAAAAGAGCTGGTTTGCCTTTAAAGAAATTGCTTTTAGGCGCAGTGGCCAATGCAAAAAACATGGGTATTTCGATGGAAAATTTATTTATAAAAGAATTCCGCGTAGACAAAGGTGTTACTATGAAAAGAATGATGCCAGCAGCCATGGGCTCTGGACACAGAATTAATAAAAGAACCAGTAACATAACTTTACTTTTGGCTGAAAAGGTTATACCTATTAATAAAAAGACAGTCCTTAAAAAGGTTTCTCAAAAGGTAGTCCTTAAAAAATAATTTTAAATATGAGTAAAATAGTCCATCCATACGCACATAGATTAATAATGTTAAGAGATTGGAAATCTCGTTGGTTTGCTGATACCAAAAAATATGTCGCTTATTTAAAAGGGGATGTGCTCATTCGTGAATATTTGGAAAAGAAATTACGCGGAATGTATATTTCTACTATTGAAATTGAGAGAAGTCAGAAAGCTACACGTTTCATTATTAAAACTTCTCGTCCAGGACTTTTGATTGGCAGAAATGGTGAAGGTGCGACAAAAATTAAAGAAGATATTTTGAAAAAGATGCAGAAATTGGGCTTGCCAAAACCAGAAGATTTTAAACTTGAAATTATTGAAATAACAAATCCAGAAGCTGATGCGGCGATTGTGGCTTATATGATAGCCGAAGGTCTGGAGAAAAGAATGCCTTATCGTAGAGTGATAAAGCAAATTATAGAAAAAGTAATGCAAGCGAGGGGTGTGCAAGGAGCTCGTGTTGTATTGGGAGGAAGACTCGGTGGAGCGGAAATTGCACGTACTGAGGAACTCAAGCGTGGATCTATCCCACTCCAGACTTTTCGTGCGGATATTGATTTCAAACGTGAGCGAGCAGTGATGTCCTATGGAACTATCGGTATTAAGGTTTGGATTTATCGAGGTAAAATTTTTGCAGATAAAAAGAAAGATTTAGAAAATAAGGAAAAAAATTCTTAATTTAAATATATGTTAATACCAAAAAAAGTAAAATTTAGAAAATGGCAGACCCAGCGTAGTAATCCAAAAGCGATTAGTCCTGATACTCGTGGTACCAAACTTTCTTTCGGATCTTTTGGTCTTAAAGCAGAAACTCAAGCGCGTGTTAAATCCACTCAAATTGAATCCGCTCGAAAAGTTATCTCTCGCACCTTGACCAAATCAGGAAAATACTGGGTTCGTATTTTTCCAGACCGTCCTTATACAGCGAAGGCTGCAGAAGTGGGTATGGGAAAGGGAAAGGGCGATCCGCAAGGATATTGCTTTGATGTTTTGCCAGGGCGTATTATTTTTGAAGTAGATGGAGCACCCGATATAGTCGCCCATGAAGCACTTCGCAAGGCTGGTACCAAGCTTCCAGTAAAAACCAGAATTGTTTCCAGAGCTCACAATATATAAAAATATATGGCAAATAAAAAAGAAAATTTCAAAGGGATAAGAATGGATGAATTAAAGAAGAATTTAACGACATTCAGAGAGAGTTTGCGAGTACTTCATTTTAAAAGCGAGGGTTCAAAATCTAAAAATGTTAAAGAAGCTACAACTCTCAAAAAACAAATAGCTCGCATATTGACAGAAATCAACAAAAATAATACAAAGAATAAAAAATAATAAATATATGGCAAAAAAAGATAATAAAACAGAAGAAAAAAAAGAAGGAGGTGTCGGCGCCAAGGTTTTAAAAGGTGTTGTCATATCAGACAAAATGGATAAGACTGTGGTTGTTTCTGTCTCACGTTTTGTCAAACATCCACTTTATGGAAAATTTTACAAAGTTAGTAAAAAATATAAAGCACATGATGAGAACAATAAACATAAAGTGGGTGATACAGTAGAAATAGTTTCCACTCGTCCAATTTCCAAAGATAAAAGATTTAGAGTAGTTAGTAATTAATAAATTTTATGATTCAATCAAGATCTTTAGTAAAAATAACTGATAATTCTGGAGGCACACTAGGCGCGGTGTTTAAAGTTTTGGGTTCCTCAAAAAAGAGATATGCCACTATTGGTGACTTGGTAGTTATTTCTGTGAAAGTTGCAAGTCCAAGAAAAATGGTGAAAAAGAAAGATGTGTTAGAGGCAGTTGTGGTGCGAACACGAAATGCATATCGCCGAAAAGATGGTTCTTATATTCGTTTTGATGACAATGCTGTGGTTATTTTAGAAAAAGGCAAAATGGATCCGAAAGCTGGACGTGTTTTTGGTCCAATGCCTAGAGAATTAGCAGAAAAAGGATTCCAGAAAATTATTTCTTTGGCTCCAGAAGTTATATAACTACGAGCTTAACGCCACATAAAATTATGAAATTAAAAAAAGGAGACAATATAATAGTGATAGCTGGTAAAGAAAAAGGAAAAACAGGGAAAATTGTTCGTGTTTTAGTATCTAAAAATAGAGTTATTATTGAAGGATTAAATACTGTAAAAAAACATCAACGTCCCCGAAAAACAAATGAGAAAGGAAGTATGATCAGTGTAGCTATGCCAATACATGCTTCAAATGTAATGTTAGTTGACCCAAAAACAGGCAAGCCCACCCGTGTAGGTAAAAAGAAAGTAGGGGACAAAATGGTTCGTATTGCACGAAAAAGTAATCAGGAAATTTAATTTATTTATGAAAAATTTAACTGTAAAAGAAAAAGAAATAGGTGCATATGAAAAAATGAAAGACTCTACTGGGGCGTTAAGCTCGGAGTTTCATTATAAAAATGCTATGGCTACACCAAAATTGGTGAAAGTTATTTTAAATGTTGGCACTGGTACGGCTGTAAAAAAAGATAAGAATAAAAACGAAGCTATAACCATGCGTTTAGCTAAAATCACTGGACAAAAAGCATCACTTCGTGGTGCCAAGCAATCGATTTCCTCTTTTAAGGTTCGTCAAGGAGATCCTATCGGTGCGATGGTTACTCTACGTGGTAAGCGAATGTATGCTTTTTTAGAAAAATTTTTTAATATTGCCTTACCTCGAACAAAAGACTTTCGTGGTATCAATCGTACTGCAGTGGACAATATTGGAAACATAACTATCGGAATAAAAGAACACACAATTTTCCCCGAAACGGCTGATGAAGACATCAGAGATGTTTTCGGTCTTTCTATCACTATCGTTTCTACGGCCAAAAATCAAAAAGAAGGAACCACATTTTTTGAACTAATTGGTGTGCCTTTTAAGGCAGAAGAAAAGAAGAAATAAAGT
>CAYHDS010000047.1:0-3552 GCA_964355475.1 uncultured Candidatus Saccharibacteria bacterium | reverse complement strand
GCACCAATTTTCTAAAGCGATGGGTCAATTGAAGAAGCAGAAGAATTTAATATTCTATCTGTGGCTTCTTGCTTTTCAGCAAACAACTCAAGCACTTTATCTATCCTTTGTTTACTAATTTTTTCAAGTTCCTTATTTTCCATGGGTGAGGGTAAAATTTCTTCTTTATTTACTGTTGCAAAAAGATAAAAACCAAAAATAAAAGACGCAATAATAAGTAAAAAACTTGAATAAAAAATTACTGTCCAATACATATTAGAATTTGGTTCAATGTTGTTTTTTACAAATATTTTTTTTCTTTTAAAGAAATCTATTCTAAGCATAAAAAATTAATTAACAAAACTAATAAGCTTCAAAACAATTTTTGCCTCCCAGAACGTTTGTGTCGTTTCTTTAAATAAATCCAAGGAAACAACCTCTAGCTCATAGGAAGAATTTTCAAGTAAGGTTATAAATTTATACAAAGAAACAAAGCTTCCTTTTACATCTAAATCCACCGTTAAGTTCAGTTTATCTTGTGAAATATCGACAGAAGTGGTTTCTGCGGTGGCTCCGACCTTGAGGGCAAGATTTTCGATTGTATCTAAAAATGGTACAAAATTAGAACTTGAAACGAAATGCTTTTCGAGTTCTAGTTTTTCACTTTCTATTGTTTTAATTCCATGACCAAGGGCTCGAAGTTCTCCCATATAACTCTCTTCTTCTTTTATTTTTATATTTATTTCTTTAATCGAAGTATGATTATCCTGAATTTTGTTATAAAGAAAATAAAAGAGACCACTAGAAAATACAAGAAAAGCAATTGCGAGAAGAAATGGAAGTTTTTGAAAATTAATTTTCATATTAAGAAGGAATTAAACTTAAAGAAAATCTAATATTTGATCCTTTAATAAAATTAGAAATTGGCAAATCAACTTTTTTAAATAGGGGGTCATTTTCTAGAGCATGACTAAACATAGACAATCTTTCTCTACTCGTAGCAGTACCACTGATATTAATTTTTCTTCCTTCGGTGGCGTTATTTTCAAAATAAATTTGAGTGATTTTAATATTAGAAATCTTTTTTAAGAGAATTTCATTTATTACCTTCTCTGATAGTATAAATTTACCCCGAGAAGATTTTTCAAGTAAAGAAAGCTTATAATCAAGTGCCGAAACAATCGAAAGATTTTGTTGATTAATTGTCTCTATCTCTTTAGCTATTTCAGCATTTAAACTTTTATTAAAAGAACGTTCTTTTACAGAAGAAATAAAATAAGAGGGTAATAAAACAATAGAAGCTATGAACATTACAATACCAAGAGCAAACAAGACTACTATCACCAATCTATAGTAGAAATTTTTTATCATTACCTTCTTTTCTTCATTTGGGATTAAATTAATCATGTTCAAAATTTCCAAGCGCAAGCCCGATAGCTGTCGCAAAAGAAAGTGCGCGCTTTAAGTTTATCTCTGGCACTTCTGTTTTGCTATCTAATATATTAATCCAAACATTTGCATTTTCGACCTTGCTTTTTAAACTGACAGAAAGATAATCAGATAAACCTATTAAATTGGAATCCCCGCCACAAAGAATAATATTCTTAATTGGAATATTATTTTTACCTTCTTCATCTTGGTGTGTATGCCAATAAATAAAATGTTTTACAATCTCATCACGTAAAATAGAAACACTATTTAAAAGCACAGAAAATATTTCTTTATTCGCTACATTCCTTTGTAGTCCATACATTTTTTTCATTTTTTCCGCTTCTTCCCAGCTTACTTTAAAATTCTTCTCTATCATTCCTGTTAGCATAAATCCACCCACATCAAGAGTGGAAGTAAACATCACAACTCCCCTGGAGACAATAAAAATTCCTGTACGCTTTTCACCAAAATCTACAATCATATAAGTGCCCATGTCTCCCCTTTTCACTACCGCACGAGAAATTGCTTGAGCTTCAAGCTCAAATGATGGTACAGATATATCGGAATTCTTGAAAACTTTTAGATAGTTTTCAATAACATTTTTTGGTATTGCGGCTACTTGAACTTGCAAATTTTTTTCATTTCCATCTAATATATCATAATCAAAAATGGCATTTTCGGCGGGAATAGGTATATGTTCTTCTAAAGAAAGTTCAATAGCTTCTCTAATAGAAGATAACTCTGCGGTATCCAGGCGCATTTTAAAAAGATAAATCTGCTCTTCGGGTAAAGATACTCGCACAGACTTGATTCCTTCTTCTTGGCGTAGAGATAATAAAATTCCCTCTAAACGCTTGGAGTCTTTTATCTTGCCTAACTCAATAATTCCAGGGGGAATTTTGCGCTCACCATATTTTTTTAAACGAATACCAGCTTTAGTGACAGAAAAAGAAACAAATTTAATAGATTCATCTGAAATATCCAAACCAAAAGAAGGCATTGAAAGAAAAGTAGGAGTTGGAAAAAATCTATTAAATGAATTACTAAACATTATTAATATTATACGACATATCGTTATATATCGCTATATATTATTTGGCTATCGTGCCTACAGGAACATCATTTTCTGGAGAAATAAGAGAAAAAACATCATTTTCTGTCGAAAGAGCGAGAATCATTCCCTGACTCTCAAAACCACGAATCACCCTCGGCTCTAAATTAGATACAAACATACATTTTTTGCCAATTAAAACAGAACAATCTGGAAAATACAAAGAAATACCAGAAACAATTTGTCTTGGTTTTTCTTCCCCAAAATCAACCATCAATTTCAGTAATTTATCAGTATCAGGAATTTTTTCTGCAGATAAAATTTTACCTACCTTTATTTCAATTTTTTTAAATTCTTCAAAAGAAATTCCATTAGATTTTTTAATATTAACTTCAGTATTATTTTTATTTTCTTCTTGCATATTATGTTTAATTAAATTTAGTAAAAAATCTAACGAGACAGGTTATTTTTATTTAATCGATCTAAAAATCTTTGTAAAATAAGCGCCGCGGCCCCTGCATCAGCCCTCCTAGTTTTTTCTCTCTTTATTTTACTATGTGCTCCTCCTTTACGAAGATTCATTTTAGTATTTCCCACTTTTCTGGCTTCTACTGAAGTCAAAAATTCTTTCTCTCTGTGTATTTTCACTCCAAATTGTTTTTCTAATTGAAAAATAAAAGTATTAATTTTTTCTGAAACTATATTTAACTCTCCCTTGAAATTCAAAGACTCCCCCATCACGACTTCATTTATTTTTTCTTCTTTAAGAATTCCACTAATTTTTTCTAAGGTATTTTTATCGTTCAAAATTATTTCTTTCGGAAAAGCTATCTGATGATTTTCATCAGATATGGCAATTCCAATTCTCTTAGTTCCATAATCAATACCTAAAAATTTCATAAAGGCATACTAGCATAAAAAGTACTTTTTTGATAATATCGAGAGACAGAATATGGAGGCGTCGCATAGAGGCTTAGTGCATCGGTCTTGAAAACCGAAATGCCGCAAGGCATCGTGAGTTCGAATCTCACCGCCTCCGCCAATTTTGAAAATCTTTGAAGTAAAATATTGGGATGTTTTTTTACACGAAG
>CAYHDS010000046.1:0-3578 GCA_964355475.1 uncultured Candidatus Saccharibacteria bacterium | reverse complement strand
AGTCAGTGTCTAAATTTATGATTAAAAGATGCGAAGCGTTGAAGAAAATCATTGTCAAAGAATGGAGCAAGGGAAACGATGTTAAATATCTTGATTCAATTCCGGGTATTACTCCATTTCTAGCGGCCACCCTGCTTGCTGAACTTCTACCACTGGAGAGATTCAAAACTATTGACCAGATTGTTGCCTTCTCCGGTCTTGATCCGTCAGTCAAGCAAACAGGAGGCAAAGCCGGACATCATGGTCATATTTCCAAGAGAGGTTCGCCGACACTTCGCGAAGCTCTGTTTTTAGCGGCCTTCGGCTCATTTCAGAGAGAGCCGATGAAATCCCTTTATGTCCGCTACAAAGCGAGAGGTCTGCATCACAATACTATTCTCTGTATTCTTGGCAGAAAGATTTTGCGCATTGCCGTGTCGCTCTTGAAAAAGCGCAGAGTATTTGATGCGACAAAGTTATCAACAGCTGATGATTTGACGGGGATATAACTGGTCCCCACCCACCCGTACGCGTGTTAAAATTTTTGCCATAGGCAAACTCCCTAAGATTATATATGCAACTTTTCTCCTCGCTTTCTAAAAGCTTCTCTTCCACCCTCTAATTTAAGTAGCTCATCTCTATTCTTCAAATTTTCAATAGTAGTTTCTATAATCTTTGTGGATCCAGTATCATTTTTAAGAATAAAGATTTTTTCAGCATCTCCGTTTACAACAAAATTTGCATTGTGTGTCGCAAAGATAATCTGGCGATTATTCTTTTTACGTTTAATTAAAGGAACTAAGTAATTTGCTATTAATGAACTATCTAAGTGTGCTTCTGGCTCATCAATAATTAAGGGGTAATTCCCGAATAAAAGTAGAATCACAATAACAGCAGTGCATTTTTGACCAAAGGATGCGCGCTCTATGTCTTTTCCATCATATAAAACCTGTATTCTTTTATACATTGAAACATTGTTTAGATGGCTGTCTCTAATAGTTTGAAAAATTTTATAGTTAGAAGCATCCTCAAAAACGTCCTTTAGAAATTTGATATATGCGTTTTTGCTATCTTCCTTAGAAAGAAGAGCTTTGATTTTTATTTGATCTTGGGAAAAAACATCTTTATTATTAGTAATATATGTTTTGAGTAAATCGGCTCTTTCTCTATCTCTATGTTCATCAGCAAAATAGGAATAAAAATTGTCGGCAACATCTCTCCAGGATTGCTCTTTATCAAAGAAATAACTTAACCCTATATTTTTTATATCTTTTTCTTTGTTTTCCTTAGCTTGTTCTTCAAGAGTAGCAGAAAGTGGTTTAATAGAATCATTTATAACTTTCTCATAATCTTTTCGTGCATCTTGGGTATTTTTTAAAACATCCTTATATTCTTCAAGATCTTTACTTTTGTCTGCAATTTTTTTATTAAGCTTAATAATTTCGTCGTCTATTCTTACAAGTTTTTGAGGGGCACTTTTTGCTTGTAATATATTTTCTTCAGAAAGACCTGATTTTTTTAATAAGTCTGAAAGTTCTTTTTCGTGTTTTTCTATATCTTTAATGAGGGCGTTTTCTTTCTTTTCCAGTTCTTTAAAATTCTTCTTGTCTAAAATTTTCATTGCCGAACCTATATTGCCTTTAACTTTTTCGTAAGCATCTCTATAACCCTTTGCCACATCTTCTTTTTTGCCATTTTCTTTTACCAAAGATTCTTCTTCTGCTTCAGAGTCTGGGGTAGAACTGAAATGCTGATCTTGCAAATCCCCAATCGATTCTCTAGTTTCTTCAATAGCAATTCTCCAGCTCTCCAGTTGTTGTTTCTGGTTGCTTTTTATTGTTATTTTATCAACAATATCGGCATATTCCTGACTTTTGGTTATTTTAATGCTACTTTCAAATGTTTTCCTTTCTTTTTCTTTCGCAAATTTTTCTTTTAAAAATGAATCGACACTTTCTGAAATCTCTCTAAAGGAGTCAATTTTGTTAAGTAAAATTTTTAATTTATCTTCATCTTTCTCCAGGGCACTATCGCTGAGTATATTTGCTCGTTCATATATTGCATTTGTAAAGACTTCTTTGTTTGTGGCAAAACTCTCTACTTCGCTTTGTCCTATGAACTCAAAAATTTCTACCCCATCAAAAGAAAATATTTTTTTATCTCTAATATCAAATGATGGCTGAATTTTACTCCAGAAAATTTTTGAGGAATCAGGATCTTGGGAATGTTGACCGAGAAAATTTAAAATTGTACTCTTCCCTGATCCTCGCCCTCCAATGAAACAATTAAAAAATGGGCTTAGATAAAATTTATTTTTAAAACCACCAAAACAAAAATCTTCTTTCTTTTCTGTTCCTCCTTTTTGCTTTACTGTTATTTTAGCGTTAGTTGGTATTTCAAATGTTATATTTTCTATAATGTTTGTGGGTTGATTAGGGGCTTTTTCTCCTATAAAAACCCTAGATTCAGGATCAAAAATAACCTGCTTTAATCCCTCAAAGGATTCGTCAGATTTTATCCAACAATATTTATCAATTGGTCTAGATTGTGCATCTTGCAGTTTGCCAATTGGATGTTGATAATTATGAGAATCGCTTCCTTTAATGCAAGGCTTCTTAACATTGAACCAACCAGCGAATTGTTCTTGTGTAAATTTATCCGTACCATCTGTTTTTACTGGAGATTTCCATAAAAAGAAATCAGTCTGATTTTTATTTGATGAACCTAAAATATCAGCCGTTTTTATAAATCCCTTTTTTATCCAATCATCAGATGCTGGATCAACATCACCAATACCTCCATACTCATCATAGGGAAGTAAAACGATAAATTTATCTTGAAAATCAGGATTTTTCTTTAATTCATTTATAATATCTTGATCAAAGTATACTTTCGCCGTTTCCTTTAGAAATTTTGGATCGTCATATTTATCCGCTATTTGCGAGTCATCTACGGAAAGACTTTTTAAAAAGGTTTCCATCTTAGTAATAGGGATTGCATCGTCAAAAATTATATGAAAATTAATATTAGTCCCACTTGTTCCGGTATGTCTATTTTTTAATACATCACGCATTCTAAATTCAACAACCGGCAAAATTTTTTTACCGCCAATATCTAAGGTGCCGGCATCAATTTTATCCTTAATTTTCTTATACCCTGCCACAGAGAAATAATCATTAATACCAATTACCTCACAATCTGCATTTTTTAACTGCGTCTCAAATTGAGTCCATGTTCCAATGAAGCCATCTGATGCTGGGCTGTGCACATGTAAATCCCATCGCCTCCATTCCGAACCTCTATTAAGTTTAGAGTTTCCATTACTCATAATTTTTACTTCATTAATTCCCCAACCGAAACTCCAATCGCTTTTGCTATTTTAGCAATCGTGTCTAACGTTGGGTTTGTTTTTCCATTCTCAATATTAGTGATAAAACTCCGACCGACTTTCAAAGTACGGGCTATTTTGCCCTGTGAGATATTTTTTTTCGTTCTAATTTGCTTTAAATTTTTACCTAGTTTTACAGAATCACTTTTCATTATTCTAGTATATACTCCGGTATATTGCAATACAATGGTATATTATAGTATACTATACA
>CAYHDS010000045.1:0-3862 GCA_964355475.1 uncultured Candidatus Saccharibacteria bacterium | reverse complement strand
CCGAAACTTCAGATGCTACCAAAGTTTCTAAAAAATCCTTTAAGTTTTCATCATTTGTGAAATTTCTCAAGTCATTTTTCCTCTGCCAGTCACTCAAAGCCATGTACTTTTTTTTTATAATCGGATCAAGACTTTCTTTGATGTAAATTTCTAACCCATGTCCCACTCCCAAGCCGTATGATTGTTTTCGCTCGATTAGGAAACTTCTTAAATATCCTAATTGCATAAAACTTGTCCTTTCCAATTCTTCTTCAAAATCCTGGAGTGTTTTTATGTCTGATGTAATGAAACCAAATTGTTCCAAAAGATGAAAAAATATCTCGATACTCTTTTCTTTAGCAACCAACCCTTCATGTGGGATATTGTCGCCCTCTGGTGTCTCTGGTGCGGGTGAAGTTTCTTCTGGTCCTTTGGTTTCTGTTTTTGTCGGTATTTCCGGCTTAGCCAAAATCTTTTTTATGTCGGCGATGCGTTCTTGAATTTGTATATCTAGGTCGGGATTAGTTTTTAGACCCTCCCAATGTTTTAAATTTTTTAAAACTGCTAAGTGTTGTTTTAGTTTTTGTGCCGAGTAACTATTCAGTGGTTTTTTTAATTCTGCTTTTATTTGGTCTATTCTTTTTTGTTCGGTATCAATATTTTTTCTTTCTTTCTTTTCTATTTTAACAGCTTTAATGTCTGGTGTTGCTATCGGTTGTGTTATTTCCGGTGCTATTTCGTCTGGTTGTTGTTTCGGTCCCTGTTTTTCCCCCGTGATTTTTCTAATTTTTTCTCTAACTGTTTTTAATTCTGCATATAGTTTATCTAAACCGACAGTATCTCCCGGGTTGGCTGTTTTATGTGTCTCTATTTCTACCAGTAATACATCTCTTCTGGCGAGATTTGGTTCATAATCTTCTATTTCAGCCAATTCTTTTCTTTTTTGTTTTAATATACTTCCTTCCATATATTTTTTATCTTATAAACATTATACAATGATTAATATTTTTGGCTATTTTATGAAAGCCCTTAATTTCTTCTGTAATTCACGGAGGTAGCTGGGAACCATTATACCCCTTTTTTTATTGTATTTATTTATTTCAATATGCACATGTTCGCCATGCCCCTTTTTAGAAGCATTTATCCCAGTATGACCAACAATTCCTATAGTGTCAGATGGAGATAAAATTGACCCTACTGATATATTTGTTTTTTCCATATGAGCATATCGATAGAATGACTCATCTTGAGGGTTAAATACAATAACAGAATTTCCTCCAAGCATCGAACTTGTAGACATATCGTCTTCTCTGCTCCAGTTGTTTTCTGATAAAACAACTACTCCACCAGTGATTGAGTATATAGGGGAACCTTCTTTTATAAATAAATCTACAGCATCCCCATGATTTAATTCTGCTTCCTTCCAATTGATACTATCAAGGGGTAATGATCGTTTGGTTGGATTTGATGTCGTATTTTCACCTTTTTCTTTTATAAGTTTTTTTAGGAAATTAATATAACCTTCTCTGAATTTTTTGGTAATTAGTGGATATATGGTGCTGATTATTATTTCTGAAGCATGTTTGTCTGATAATTTTATTTTTTTAATTGCTTTTTCGGAATAATAAAGAGCTGATACTAAGTAAGGATTTTCTAAAATTTTCTCGTATTGTTCATTTTGGATGATTTGTTTGTGCTCCTCTATATTATTGTTTATTTTTTCTTCTCTGGATAATTTTTTTTCTGGTTTGGGTTCATTCTTCTCTTTTTTAACTGGAGGTGAATATTGTTCTCCAATTGATCTACTACCCAAAAACATGCCAGCAGTCAATAGTGCTGTTTTACTTAGAAAATTTCTTCTTGACATTCTTCTTGGTTTTCTTGTTTCTTCTTCCTTCTTTGAGGGTTGCTCTGGTATTGCGACTCGGTTCTGCCCATCTTCAAGTTCTTGTATTTCTTGTTTTAATCTTTTTATTCTCTCTTTTATTTCTAAGAGTTTTGCTTGTTCTAGTTCTCGCTCTTCTCCTCGAGGATTTGGTTTTTCAGGAATAGTGGGTTTTATGAAAGAAGTTTCTCTTGGCATTTATTTATTATGTAAGTTTTAGTTCTTTATTTTTAATTTTATCTGGCCAGGTAAATGTGTACTCTTTTTGAGTAATTTTTAACCCGTTGCACATAGACCGACCTCATTTTTTTATTTGCTTCTATATTTTTTTTAAAACCGCTTGGATTGTTGTAATAAAAAGGCACCAAGTTCTGGTAGTTGGATTTTTGAATGTCGGGGATATTTGTTGTATATATGTCCAAGAGTAACGACATAGTCACAATGCTTGATTTTTTTATGTCGAACAAGTCTTCTGTTTTTTTAATACCAAAAATTTCTTTAATCTTTGGGTTAACAGAGGTTATTCTTATCTGTGTAACTCCCGCGCTTACATTTTTATCTAGTTTTTCTCCTAGACGGTCGGCAATTCTCCCCGTTTGACCCCTTAAGCCACCGTATGTACCGAAACTGCTTTCTTGCCCAAAAATCCCGTAAGCTATTTTTGTTAATTGGTTATATACATCATTAGAAACAGTTGGATATAGGCTCATTAATCTTTTTTTGTTTTTGGCTATTGTTTGTAGGAATTCTTTGCCACGGTCATTCGCACCCTCGGCTTTTAATATTATGGGTTTTGCCTCATAAGGTTTGATTGTTCTGTTTACATTTTGTTGGTTGGATATAAATCTTAATTTACCGTCTACTATTTGGAATTTATTATGTGGGTCATCTGGTAGGATATAAACTTTTGTTCCACGCTTGATACCTTTTTGACGCGCTAGGTCATCTAAAGATCTGGCTTGAAAATTAAGACAACCGTTAGACATTCTATTGTCTGCAACATTTTGATTATTAAAAAATTTCACTCTTTCTTCTGGGATTCTATGAAAAGCCGTAGGAACCTCTATTCCCCTTTCATTTAACATCGTGAACGAAGTAGCTCCCTCAAAAGTTCCCTTTTTGTTTATGGTATATATGCCGGCACCGGTTTGTTTATTACCTTGATTCCAATATACTCTTCCATCTTCAACAATTGTTTTTGTTTGCTCATCTCCTATTTTTTCTCCAGTACCAATTTCATAAGTAGAAATTAAACTATCCCCTCTGTATAAATGTGCAAATCCTACTGATTTGTCAACAACAATATATGCTTCATCGGAATTTTCATTTGCCTTGTTTATTATGTTTATATTGTCGAGTTTGTTTATGTCGTCTTGATATAGTTTTATGCGTTCCCAATCTTCCAGATTTTCCACCCTTATATTGTCATATGTAATAGCCTCAGCCGATTTCGGAAAACTAAAACTAGTGCTAATCACAAAATTTGAAACAGCTAATAAACTTAAGAAGACTCTTCTCATTTTTCTTCCCGTTCTTTCCAATGCTCTGTTCCGTTTTCTTTCTTTTGCTAGTATGGTGGTTTTGTCGTTTAGGGCTTTTATTGTTTCTGTTTTAATAGCTTCTAGGGGGCTCTGAGACGATGGTAACCCTGCTTCTATTTCTCCCATTTCTTCTGGAGAAGTGTTTGTTGCTATCAGTCGTTCTATATCTACCATTTCTGCCTCCGGCGCTTGCTCTAGTATTGCGACTCGGTTCTGCCCATCTTCAAGTTCTTGTATTTCTTGTTTTAATCTTTTTATTCTCTCTTTTATTTCTAAGAGTTTTGCTTGTTCTAGTTCTCGCTCTTCTCCTCGAGGATTTGGTTTTTCAGGAATAGTGGGTTTTATGAAAGAAGTTTCTCCTGGCATTTTTTTATTATATAAATTTATTACTGTTTTTACTAAATTTATTGTAAATTCTCATAATTATACACATTTTTATCTATTTTGTCAATATCCT
>CAYHDS010000044.1:0-3875 GCA_964355475.1 uncultured Candidatus Saccharibacteria bacterium | reverse complement strand
AAAATAAAAATGGTAATCCATTTATTATTTTCTTGAGCGACGAGCAGTTCGCTGGCAAAGCCTTGCCAGATAGATTGCTTTTCGAGAGAAGCTATTTATGTTTTTAAAAACTAAAAAGCTTTTTTGTATTCCTCAATGTCGTCGAAGTGATATTTCACCCCTTTTATTTCTTGATAGTCTTCGTGACCTTTGCCAGCGCAGAGTATTATGTCCCCTTTTTGCGCTATTTGCACTGAATGTAATATGGCTTCACGACGTAGTGGTATAGCAGTCACCTTCTTCGCTATGACTGGCGTCAAGTCAGTCTTCATTTCAGCAATAATTTTATCTGGATCTTCACTGCGAGGATTATCAGATGTAAAGATAGCAATATCAGAAAGTGTCGCCCCAATTTTCCCCATTATTCGTCTCTTCAATGGATCTCTATCTCCACCACAACCAAAAACTGAGATAATTTTGCCCTCATTGGGCTTTACTTCTTTCACTGCATTAAAAATTTTTTCAAGTGCATCGGGCGTGTGAGCATAGTCCACAACTACGAGTACGCCAGAACGAGACATAAAATGGTCGAATCTTCCGCGTGGAGGTTTGATATCTTCTAAAATTTTATTTACTTTCTCCATATCAAAGCCCAAGAGTTTACTTGCGCTCCAAACTGCGAGCAAATTATAAGCATTGAATTTCCCTAAAAGTTTAGAATTAATTTTCTTCCCATTGAAATCAAGCCCGAGTCCGTTGAAATCTAATCTTATTATCTCGCCCCGAAAATCCTGCGCATTCATACCGAAACCATAAGTAAAAGACTTGGCTTTAATCCCCTCGAGTATTACAAGGCCGTGTTCATCGTCAGCATTCGATAATGCGAAAGCACTATGAGAAAGCATTTTGAAAAATTTCTTTTTCGCATTGAAATAATTTTCAAAACTTTTATGATAGTCAAGATGGTCGTGGGTCAAATTGGTAAAAATTCCACCTACGAAATTTATTCCTGCGACTCTCTTCTGGTCGAGTGCGTGCGAAGACACTTCCATAAAAACATATTCACATCCTTTGTCCAACATTTCTTTCAAAAGTCTATTTAAATTTACTGGACTCGGAGTTGTACGCAAAGCAACCCTGCTTTCATTCACAATAATATTTTCAACTGTACCAATAAGACCAGCTTTATATCCCAACGCTGTAGTAATTCTATAAAGAAGGGTGGCTGTCGTCGTCTTACCATTTGTTCCAGTCACTCCCACTATCTTCAAATTTTTTGATGGATTTCCAAAATAATATAGGGCTCCGAAATTTATCCCTGCCCAGTATTTTGTTTTTAATTTTTTAAAAATATTCTGCATTATTTGTTTTTATTCTTTCTGTATTCTTTTTTAATTCGCCAATAATGGCCATCTGAACCAGTACCTGGACCAGCCTTACCTCCACGCATTAATTTAGCAGGATATTTTTTATTTGCGTGAGCTAATTTTTTATGAATTATTTTTCTAGTATCAAGACCAAGAAGCACAGACATTTCTAATGCGTAAATATTGTGCCAATTTCTATCTTTCAAATGCTTATAAACTTTTTTCTCTAAGTCTTTCATATTATGCACCGTGACATTTTTTGTATTTTTTCCCAGAACCACAAGGACAAGGGTCGTTGCGACCAACTTCTTTTCCTGCCTGCGCAGGCAGGCCACCAACTTCAGATAGTTCATTGTGACTAGTTACTAAAGTCTGTTTTGGACCAGTTTCCTCGGGTTTTATGTGTATATTCTCAGTATTTATAGAAGAAATAAGAGAAAATATTTGCTCTTTAAAAGCAAATTCCATCTCTTTAAACATTCGCAGTCCGTCTTTTTTATATTCAACGATAGGTTCCCTTTGACCATAAGCACGCAAATTGACCGATGAACGCAAATAATCCATCGCCTCTAAATGTTCCATCCATAGTGCATCATTGGTATAAAGCGCAATTCGACGAACTGTTTCAAAAAATGCTTCATCTCCAAGTTTTTCTCTTTTATCAGTAAATATTTTTTCTGCACCGTTCCGCTCTTCTGTCACACTCGCAAGTAAATTTACTATACCCTCTTTATCCGCTTTTAGCATTTTCTGCCTTCTTTCATAAATAATTTTTCTCTGATGATTCATCACGTCATCATATTCCAGAGTATTTTTACGAGCATCAAAATGAAAACCCTCTATCTTGGCTTGTGCGCTCTCAAGTGATTTATTAATAAAGTTATTTTGGATTGGCATATCTTCTGGAATACCAAAACGTCCCATCATAGATTTTATTCTGTCCGAACCGAAAACTCGCATTAAATCATCTTCAAGAGAAACATAAAATTGTGTTTCACCAGGATCTCCTTGTCTACCAGAACGTCCACGTAGCTGATTGTCTATTCGACGCGCTTCATGTCTCTCTGTACCGAGCACAAAAAGTCCAGAGACTGATTTTACTTTTTCATATTCTTCTTTTACTATCGGATTACCACCTAACTTTATATCGATACCACGTCCCGCCATATTTGTAGCAATAGTCACGGCTCCCCTGCGTCCCGCTTGAGCAATTATTTCTCCCTCTTTTTCGTGATTTTTTGCATTCAATATTGTATGGGCAACACCTTCTTGTTTTAAATAAACAGAAAGAAGTTCGTTTTTTTCAATTGAAATAGTACCGATTAAAACTGGAGTGCCTTTGATATTTAATTCTTTCACCTTTTTGGCAATTGCTTGAAATTTACCTTTTTCACTTTGGAAAATTAAATCTGGATTATCGATACGCACCATTGGGCGATGAGTTGGTATCACGATCACATCCAGCCCATAAACTTTCAAAAATTCTTCCGCGGAAGTATGAGCCGTACCTGTCATACCTGAGAGTTTTTTATAAAATCTAAAATAATTTTGAAAAGTAATAGAGCCAGCCGAACGGGTTTCTTTTTCTATTTTTACCCCTTCTTTCGCTTCAATCGCCTGATGAATTCCCTCGCTCCAACGTCTACCCGGCTGAAGTCGACCAGTAAATGGGTCGACAATAATCACCTCTCCTTCTTTTACCACATAATCTTTATCTTTTTCAAAAATAGCCTGAGCTTTTACGGCCGTTTCCAAATGGTGCACATATTTAATACCTTTTTCAGTATAAATGTTGTCGACACCGAGTAATTGCTCAGCTTTATTGATACCATCATCGGTCAAACTTATTGCTTTAAATTTTTCATCTACGGTATAATCTACATCTCTCTTCATCTGCTTGGCAATTTGATAAAACTTCACATAAAAATCTTCTGAATCAGAAGAAGTAGAAGAAATAATGAGTGGGGTACGCGCTTCATCTATTAAAATAGAATCCGCCTCGTCAACAATTGCAAAAAAATGTTCTCTTTGTACTGCATCATCAATCGAGGTGGCTAAATTGTCTCGTAAATAATCAAAACCATATTCATGATTCGTTCCATAAGTAATATCCGCAGCATAAGCTTCTTTGCGACTGCAGGGTTTTAAAAAATCATATACAATTTTAAATTCTCCAACTTGGTCACGCTCTTTATCTTCTTCTTTATGACTCGCATCATACATATAAGATACATTCAATGAATTGACCACTCCTACTGAGAGTCCTAAAAAATTAAAAACTTGACCCATCAAGACTGCATCACGACGAGCCAAATAATCATTTACCGTTACTAAATGTGCACCCTTGCCTTCAAGAGCATTTAAATAAAGCGGAAGTGTCGCCACCAATGTTTTACCTTCACCAGTTTTCATTTCAGCAATTTTTCCCGAATGTAATGCAATACCACCAACGAGCTGAACATCATAATGTCTCTCTTTTAAATTCCTCTTGGCCGCTTCACGCACTAGGGCAAATGCTTCGGGCAAAAT
>CAYHDS010000043.1:0-3884 GCA_964355475.1 uncultured Candidatus Saccharibacteria bacterium | reverse complement strand
TACTCAAGAATAACAATAAAAGAGATAAATTATTTTCGTTTACGGGACTATCACCCCCTATGGTGTCGCTTTCCAGCAACTTCAACTAATAATTTATTTTTTGACTCCTCTAGAAATCTACATTGTCATCTTACAACCCCCCGCACATAACCCACTAAACAATACAAAACTTAAAATCAAGATTATGTTTCCACAATTATCTTCAAGTTAAATAAATATTATTTGTTAGGTTATGTGCGGGGTTTGGGCTTCTTCCTTTTCGCTCGCCGCTACTTAGGAAATACATATTTGTCTCTATTCCTCCTGGTACTGAGATGTTTCACTTCCCAGGGTGTGCTCACTCTCGCTTACACGAGAAGTTGTCCCGCTTTACGGGACAGGGTTTCCCCATTCGGAAATCTTCGGATCAAAGGTTGCTACACACCTCCCCGAAGCTTATCGCAGTTACGCCACGTCCTTCATCGCTTCTTAAAGTCAAGGCATCCACCGTACGCCCTTAATTTCCTGTTAAGAAATTTATAAACCACACCCCGCACATAACCCACTAAACAATATAAAACGTAAAACCAAAATTATAGCTTCACAACTATTTTTGTTTCATTAAATATTATTTGTTAGGTTATGTGCGGGGTTAAAAACAAAAGCTTAAAAAATTCCAGTCAGGGACCGCTCCCTTTTAAATATTTTTTGAAGCTTTTCTCCTGTCTCCAACAAAAAAGACCCTAAGCATGCTTCGCATGCCGGGCGACCCTTGCGGGTTTAGCCCACCTTATAACGCTGGAACAGGGATTAAATTGTCAAATATTCATTCGTCCTGTGAACAAAAAAACCGCCTTTTAAGGCGGCCGACAGACAAAAGAAATAGTCTGCTAGGGCCTACCTTTTAAACTGTTTCTTGTAATATTCATACTGATTAAGAGAGTATATAGTAAACAAAAAAGGATGTCAAATGGGGGTAACCCAAGACATCCTTTTTTGCTAAAAAACTCTTAAAAGTCTTACCTATCACATAGATTATTAATTGCTTTTATCCACGTTTTTCAGATTCACTTTCCCTATTGTCATCCATGTTTTTTAAATCCCCCTTCATTGTGCGCAGCATACGATGAACTTCACGTAGCCGACCATAAGCATATCCACCAAATTCTGTGGATTTACCTTCCTCCATTCTTCTTATGAATTCTGGTAATTGGGTCGAGAGCTCTAGTGTTTCTCTAATGATTCTTTGTCTTTCCTCCTCAGCTGACTCCATATGACCCATCTTTGGTGCTTGATCTCCTGGCATAAAATTATTTATATTTTAACTTTAGTAATTTCGACTATTTTAATTAGTATAAGCATTATACACCTATAATAAAAAAACAAAAAGGGATGTCAAATGGGATAACCCACGACACCCTTTTTTTGTTTTTTTAGCCCCCAAAAACTGAAATCGGCTTAGGCATTTTTTAACAAAGAATTTGCGGATGGAAAATGGAATCCTGGTATTTTTTTATCGGACTTTATAGACAAAACCAACCAATCCTCAAGTACTTCTTGGAGTTCTGCTCGGCAAGCTTCTAAGGTTTTGGCATTCGCCCAAATTCCCTTAATTTCTGGTATTTCACCAAAATAAGTATTATCCTTTAAAAGCTTATATTTTGCGATTTGCAATTTTTTACTTATAAAATCTGTTAACATATCTTTAGTATATCACAAATAGCCTATATGTCCAAAACTAAAAAAGATGTCAAGTTACCCGCCCGTACCGAACAATACGTTCGGGCGAGGTGACATCTTTTTTAGTTTCTAATCTTAAAAATCTACTTAAAAAGTCTATGAGCGGTTTATTTCACTCTGAACTTTTTCAATAAAACGAGCTGCTGCATCTCTGCCACCTAGTCCAAATGCTAGTGCTCCACCAAGTGAAAGCATAGCAATGACTCCAGTAAAGACGACGCTCATATAATATTCAGCTACACCAAGCTCTCCAAGGGCAATAATAAAAGCAAATATCCATACAGAATATTTTGCAATAGTGCCTAGCATGTGTGCTGAACTCAAGCTCATAGATTTGACAGAAGCTACTACTGCCCGAGACAATGCATCAGATACAAATGTAGCAATTACCAAAACAAGAGCAGCGACTATAACCTTAGGCAAGAATCCAAGTACGACATCTGTTAAGAAAAATGAAATACTGTCTAAGCCAACCAAATTAAGGGATGGAAGTAAAAAAACGATAACAACAAACCATTTTACTAATTGTCCAATAAAATAACCTGTGTTAAGGTTCATTCCTGCTTTTCGAAAAAAACCTTCGGCTCCGACAGCAGCAAATAATCTATCTACTTTCAAAGCACCGAAAACTTGTTCCAATGCTTTTGCGACTATCGAACCCACAACCCATCCGACAATAAAGAAGATGATGGCAATCAACAACTTTGGAGCGAATTGGATAAAACCCCACCACAAATCTTGAAGGGATGCATTAAATACGTCACCCCATGTAACCCAAATGTTATTCATGATAAAAATATTAACTAATAAACTTTTTAAGTTCGACCTTATAAAGTGCTATAGATTCATTATACCAATTTCTAAGGTTTTTTTAAAGTTTGTGTGGATAACTCCCACACTTATCGCAAAGATGCTCCGAACCGTGTTCGGAGCGCCCTTTTAGGGCTTCTTTGCAATAAGTGTGGGAGATAACTCTTTAGCCTGTAAAACAACCTCATGGGGAAAATCCAAAATATCTCGAATAAGCTTATCATACATATTAAGCCTATAAATAAACTCTTTAGTCTCAAAAACGGCATAAGAAAGCTCGGTTCCTATCTCTGCTTCCAGGCGACGTATACCTTCTTCAATCTGACCTTTTTTCATTTTATTACCAACAATAAGCAAATCTACCCTGGAATCCTTATTCTTTATAAAAATACCAGAAATAACAAAAAGTTTTATTCTGCCTATCTTTTTAAAATTATCTAAAATAGTTTCTTTGCTGAGAGATTCAGCTGTAACTAAAAGTCCTTCTATTTCCCCAGCATATTTAAAGCTATAATTAAAAATAAAATCATTTAGACGCTTTTTAATAAAACCAATAGATTGGAGAAGTTTGAGTTCTCGGCGCACTAGGTCAATATTGACTCGGCTTCTTTTGGCTATATCTTTGCTCAAAAAACCCTTATTTTTATTGAGCAAAAACAATCTCATTATTTTAACCCTAGATCCACTACCGAGCATTTTGCCTAGAATTTCCATAAATAGAATTATAAGACTTTCCTTATAAAATACAAGGGGTAAAAATAAAAAACAAAGCTACATTAGCAAATATGATTAACGATATATAGTTAGAATAAATTGCTTGGTGGCCGTAATTAATGAATAACTACCCGCTCTAGGATTATGGCTAACCTCTAATAGAAAAATATATGTGCCCGGTGTCGTGGGAGTGCCAGTTATTGTAACTGGAACCTGACAAGGAGTCGTGATGCACACAGATGAAGTTAAAGAAAGTCCGGGTGGTAAAACACCCGAAGCAACCCTCCAAAAATAACTATCAGATCCACCAGTTGCAAAAATACTATTATTATAAGCATATCCAACCCTGCCATCTGCAAGTGGAGAAAAAGAAGTAATGGTCAAAGGTGGCGCTTTCGGAAAGGACGGAGTTTCGAAGAACTGTAAATCATATTTACTTGCGCCGTAGCGTGATTGAAATTCAAAAAAGAAAAAAGTAATACGAGCAAAATTAATGAGTATTTTTTCATATTGAAATTATACAAAGATAGGCGTCAATTATCAATACTAGTGCTGGTAAAAGCCTCGGGCCTCTGTGTCAGGAATTAAAATTAAATTCACGTTTTTATTTTTACAAAGTTCTATGATTTTAGAATCATTGA
>CAYHDS010000042.1:0-4336 GCA_964355475.1 uncultured Candidatus Saccharibacteria bacterium | reverse complement strand
ATAGAGTTTTCTTCTGAGGTGAGATTTTTGACTGTGTTTTGGTCGGTGGACATAACTTAATAGTTACGAAATTGGTCGAATAATAACTGGATGCATTACATCTTCCCCAGCTCTATTTGTAGGCAATTCAATTAATTCAAATTTTATTCCAGTACTTTCTCCAATTTTTTCTAATTGTCTTTGAATAATCCTGTATGAAGTTTGTTCTCGCGCCTCAGTATATATTGGAATGAAATTTCCTTTTGCGATATATTGCTTGTTATACATTTCAGTGAATGCTTGAATAAGGCGTCCTCCACCCATTCTAGTTTCTTTATCGGAAGCCAAATCAGATATATATATTACCGGCTCAGATTCACCACTATCTCTTATGTCTTTACGACCTTCGTAAGCAAATAAATATGCTCTTGTACGACCCTTTTCATCTACATATTTTAAACTCATATTGGGACGACCCTTAGCTGTATTGTTTATATCTTTCGCAATCAAACCATTTTCCATATTATATAAATAAGTCATGAGAGACTGATTATCGCGATATGCTTTTCCTTCAAGATATGCAACTGGCAGAGAGTCTTCAAATGTAAGAGGTTGAATGCGAGCATCAGAAGAAACTGATGTAAGTTCAGGATGTTTACCACTTACTTGTGTTTCACTAATTCCAATTATATCCGCTTGCATTGGTGAAGAAGTAGCAATATTCAATGTGTAAACATTTTCTCCAATTTTATCGGAATATCCCATTGGAGCCATGGGTGCAAAAGTATTGAGAGTAGAAGGTAGATGTGCCAAACTATCAGAATATCCTGTCCCAATAACAACCCTACCTGTTTCTACGCCGAGTTCAGTAGCATAACGTTTTAAGTACTCGGTGAAAAAAGCCCTGTACACACTCTCTATTTCTTGTCCTTCATCACGATAATTTGGATTTACCTCTACATTGTCGCAAGCAATCACTGCTGTTGATGTTTCCAAGATAGATCCAGGTAAAACATCTTCTATGTTTCCGGATTGATTTTGCAATTTTGTCATCACTTCTGGAATCGAAGCTTTTATATCTTTATCTTTAGTCAAAACACTCTGAGCAATTGTACGATAACTATCACCGCGTTTAAGTTGTAAAGTAAAAAGTGCTGTGATTGGATTAAACATGTAAACATTATTTTTACCAGCCCCAAAAGGCATACAGCAAGCGGTATCATTACCCGCAAGAACTCCTTCTGGGTCACTCTTTAAATTTACTTTCGCACGAAAAGTTGTTTCTTTGGACTTAGGTCGTGGCATGCCAAACTTTTTGTCATATACCAGTGTTTCAATTACTGCTGCAGTTTCGGTGGACATTTCTTTACCATCCAAATATTCTTGCAAAATAATTCCAGTCTTCTTCAAAACTTTTCCAATCTCACTGAAAAGTTTTTTACTGTCTCGTGCAAGTGGTTTTATTTCATTTTTTCGAGAACTCAAAGCTTGTAGAACAGCAACACGTAAATCTGTTTTTTCTCTTACGGAAATCTCCATCTCAAAAGGTGGAAATGCTTGTAAACGATCAAGAGATCCTTCTACATAAGCATCACGAAGCTCTTCTGCAGTTAAATCAAGATTGGGAATCTCGGTATAGTTGGAGGGCTTTTTTAGTTCGTGGGCTTCTGGTGCATGTGATTCTTCTCGAGCTAGAAATGATTGGGGATTTTCAACAAATTCCATCACTGCGCCCATTTCTACTCCGCCTCCAGGGTGAAAAGCGAGTTTCTCTGCAAATTCTGCCAGTTTAATATTCCCTGATTCACGGTATGATTTTAGTTTTTCTAAGGTTTCTCTTTGACCTAGGAGTTGCACTAAATCTGCAAACTGTTTTAAACTCCGCCAAGAAGTAAATATTGTGTCGGGAGAACTAAAATGCTCCGCAAGTTTAGTAAGTCCCTGTATAGAACCATAACCACGTGCTTCTTTTAAAATTTCTTCCGGTTTTCTTCCTTGAAGTGAAAGAGCTATCTTATTTAATCTATGGTGAGCAGTGCCTGATTCATATGTAGCACCGTCCTTCGCAACTTGCCCCAAGATATTTCCATAAAACTGATCAGGGGAAAGACCTGAGACATTATATAGTTCAATAATTTTTGTAAATGCATGTAGCCCGTCATGACGAGTCATGTTATGGGTTGATAGATATAAAAACATGCGTTTATATCCAAATATTTTTGCTCCTTGGTGTAATGGACGACTTATATTTTCTTCATCTTTCCATACTTCTGGGCACGATTCAGCTATATAGCGATATTTTTCCTCATCAGGTAAATTCTGTAAATTAGGATTTTTGTGTAGTGCCAAAAGTCCTTCAGAGATAGATACATGGTGTGTTTTTGAAAATTCAATTTCATATTCAAGATCTTTAAAATAATGGATATAATGCTCTAAAAAGTTCATTTTTCCAGTTGATACTAATTTTACTGCAAAATCTTTATCGAAGAGAAAATCAAAAGAAGATTGATTATTAAATACAGCATCACCACCACCCTCTTCTTTAAGAAGTAGTAATGCTATATTTACATCTAATCTGGAAAATAATGAAATGTGACGAATTAGGGTGCGGCTGCCATCACATTCAATAATTTTTTTAGCTGTATCTGAATCTAAACTAAAATCTTTAAAGTTGCGCGCGTGATCAATCACCTTAGATATTTCACCTACCGCTATCAACTCAAATGCGTCTACTGTAGTTAAATTTGTAAAAAAATCAATATCTCGAAATACTACATCACTAAATTCATTCTTTTTGCCCTTTTTTAGAAAATTGAGAGCTTTACCTCTCGCGCTTTGGATAGTTAGGGGAAATTTATCAAGAAATTTTTCCTGTTTATGAGTCGACCAGATTACAGTTTTTACCATTTCGACATCCGACATTTCTTCATTTTGACTAATTCGCGTATCGAGAGCCTTACAAGATTCGTCAGATGGGTCAAAAGATTCTATGGTGTTCCAAAAATCATTTAGATATCTATTTTTGCTTTTGCACCATTCGAAGAAATATTTTTCTAATAAATTTAAAACCACCTCCAAAGCCTCTGGTTGATTTTTAATAGTGTCCGAAAGGGAATATCCCAAAGAAGAGGCAATAGCTAACACTTTTTGTAGGTGATTGTTTGTATTAAGCATCAGCCCAACAAGTATATTAGTTTTCCACTGGTCTAATAGGCCCAAAGGGAACCCAAAAATATCTATTAAACCTTGAACATTTAAGACCGCACTTTTAGCACTAATTATATTACTTTCTTGAGCTGTTCGATTTGAATATTTTTGAAAGAATATAGGAATTCTTTGGATGCCAGATTTTATTATCTCTCTTAATTGTTCCACTTTTTTAATTTCAGGGAAAACAGTCAAAATTTCACTAACATTTTTTACTCCAAAATTCATAATCCCAATAAGATTATCTGCAATACTGTAAGATACTTTTTCAAGAAGAAACTCTTCAGATAAATTAAAATCTTTAAATATTTCTCTAATTTCTTTCCACCCAGCTATAGAATAAGTTCCATAGTTGTCTCTTTTAAACATAAACCCCTCTATAGCCCTTTTTATCTCTTCATCTTTGGAAAACTCTGGTAGCTGATAAAATATGCGCAGACTTCGCAAAAGTGATCTGTCACCGTGCCAAACATTGTTTGTGGTATAAAGAATATGCAGAAATTCATCTATTACAATTTTGACAAGTTCAGGGTGCAATTTAATTTGATTAAAAATTTCTAAATCATTTTTATTATTCAAATCAATATAACAAATATGCCTTATGTGGGGAATAATTTTTTCTCTCTCGACATGCGCTTCGTATTCTACATCAGATTGTGCTCTTATATATGAAGAAGCCTTACCGGACTCTTTTTGTTCTCTGATTTTATCTCCTTCTTCTTTTGCTTTTTCTAAACTATATTTTTCCATATGTATAAGTTATTATAAATTATCTTACTACTTATTAAAAGGGGTTCTAATTATTTTCTAATTCTTCTTTTAATAATGGCACGATTTGCTTGCGCATAATCAGATTTGGTCGCTCTGCGACTACGCCAGCAAATTGTACATTCAAAACTTTTTCCAAAAGTTTTTTGGTTCCGGAATCTTGAGCGACAAAAAAGTTTTTGGTATTTTCAAACTCAATCGTGTTTTGAAAAATAAAATCTAAACTCATTTCCTTTTTTATTTTTTCTAACACTTGGATAATTTCGCCATTTCTCTCATTAACAAGTTTTTTAGCACCAATCATTTCGACTTGAGCGATACCAACTTTTTTGTCGCCCATAACAAACCATGCGAAATCGCCCTCAATTCTCTCTGCAAGTTT
>CAYHDS010000041.1:0-4349 GCA_964355475.1 uncultured Candidatus Saccharibacteria bacterium | reverse complement strand
TAGCAAAATTACAGAAGACAGTCGATACTCGGGACTATGAAGCCTTCGCTGTAGTCCTCGAACAAGTGTATAAAAATCAATGGGGTGAAAAAGAAGAATTCAAAAAAGCAGAAAGTGATTTGTATGTCTATACTACAGATAAATATTGGGTGAAAGGAGATTTGGCAAATGCATTAAAATTTTCCACGATTGTTTATAATAAAGTTCCCGAAGCTTGGCGTTTTAGATATTTGCGTATTGTCACCCTAGAAAAATATGGTAGAAATGCACTCAATGCGGGAGATTTGAAAACTGCAGAAGATTATGCCAACCAAATTCTTCAAATGATGTTTCGTCCGGAGGGAGCGAATTTATTGGCTGATGTGTATATCTCCAAGATTAAGACTGATATAGCGGGCGGAAATACGAGCTTGGCAAAGCAGAATTTAGATTTTATTTGGGACTTTGAGGTAAGCACTGACCGCAGGGTTACCTTGGAAGACCTAAAGAAGCAATTAGGGGAGTAATTATTAGCTTACCCCGCTCATAAGCGGGATTAATTAAATTTCATGATGTTAAATAAAAAGAAATTAATAATCGTAGTAGTGGTTATAGCAGTCATAATGCTCGTCGCGGCTGGCGTATTTGTGAAGATAAAAGAGAGAAATAGTTATTCTGTGGTCTATCTGACTACCGGGGAGGTATATGTGGGGAAATTAAGAACTTTCCCCAATCTCACACTTACGGATGCTTATATTTTGGCAATTACTAAGGATCCAGCTGATGCGAGTAAAAACAATTTTCAGCTTAACCCTATAAAAGAAGCTCTTTGGGCGCCCAAAAGCATTAATTTAGTTAAAGAAAATGTTGTTTTTTACGGTCCGCTTCTTAAAAACAGCAAAATTGCCGAAACTTTAGCCACACAGAAAAAATAGGTAAAATTTTCGGGAAAAGGTCTTGCCTTAAAAGAGCCCAAGGCAAGACCTTGAGGAGAAAATGGAAGTTATCCACAGGCAAAATGTGGTGTAATAAATTTATGGTATAATAAACATCAGTTTGTGTTGAACGTGTTTATTATTATGTTTATTAAAATAGAAATTAATTAAAATATGAAAAATATATTTAGAGGTTTGATTTTGGGAATTTTTGCTTTAGCTCTCATGGTGGGAGTAGGAGTTCAATCCGCAGGCGCTACTCTCACTGTCGCAGCTCTCGCGGCTACAAGTGATGGCGCGCTTACATTAAGCAGTAGTTCTATCACTAGCGCTATTGTTGTCGGTACGACATCAATGACAACTGGCTCAACCACTATTTATGGTGGCACAGGCACGGGGGCAATTACTCTTACCCCTGGCACAGCGGGTACTATTGTAATTGGCGCGACAGCTGGAACGGGGGCAATCACTCTCGGTTCTTCCACTGGCGCTCAAACTATCAATATAGGTGTCGGTGGTACTGGCGCCAAAACAATCACTATTGGTGATGCTGCTTCAACAGGCACTACAAATATTAAAGCAGGCTCTGGCGGTGTTGTTGTGACAGGAGTACTTTCTGCAACTTCTCCTGTGTTTATTACTCCAGCTCTTGGTACTCCTTCTGCTCTTGTTCTAACTAGCGCCACGGGACTTCCAGCGGCATCAGTATTAGCGGGAAGTTTTGGAGCTGGCGCTTTCGTGATAAGTACCTCACTTCAAGTCGCCACAATAGAACTTGGTGCTGCTTTAGATACCACACTTTCAAGAGTAAGCGCTGGTTTAGTAGCGATTGAAGGTGCAAATATTGTAACTATTTCTAGTACAGATACTCTTACAAATAAAACTTTGACTGGACCAGTAATGACTGCTCCAGTACTTGGAACGCCAGCTTCTGGTATTCTCACTAATGTTACAGGTCTTCCAACAGCAGGACTTGTTGATTCCGCTGTTACTTCTGCTAAAATGTCTGCTGGAGCAAAAACACATACAGTAGTAATTCCAGTTCCAGATCCAGGAGGCGCAGGTGTTGATATAGCTCCTGGCTATGTTCTTTGGACACCTTCAGTTGCTGTAACTATTACTAAAGTTTATACAGCTGCTGAAACAGCTTGGATTGCAGCGGCATCCGCTAATGATGCTACAGTAACAGTGACTAACGCAGCTGTAGGTACTGTCGCAGCCTTGAATGTTGTTTCAGCTCTAGCTGTAGGAAGTAACACCGATATGGGCACGATTACGAACGGCGCTGTGGTTGCAGGCACGAATGTGACAATTACAGTCACTACAAACGGCACGGCTGATGCTCCAAGACAAAACATTCAGATAGAATATACTACTGTTAACTAAACAAACCAATTCTTAATTAGAAAAAATACTACAGAAAATTATTCCTAACAGGTCGGTTCTGTGGTTAATGAAATGAAAAAAATTATGATTAAAAAATTAAAAATTGGTTTATTGATTATTGCCTTGGCTTTCTTTGTTGGAGCAGGGAATGTTTCTGCGGCTGACTTAGTATTTAACAACGATACGACAGTTACTATCGGTAGTGCTAATTACACTATTACTAGTGGTTCCACTGCTACATCTATTGCTCCAGGCACAAGTTCTATCACCATCATTATGCCTGATAATGCTACACTTACTTTTAAATCTCCGGATCGCTATGCGTTGACTAATACTTATGGTGTTGTTTTTTGTGGTTCATCTTTTAGTTCAGTTACTATAGAGCGCTTTGGAACATTCACTATCACCCCCGACACTTCTACTGTCTGTACTAATACTAGCCTTGGTGGAGGCGGAGGAGATCCTTATCCTCCTCCCAAACCAACTATACCGGCTGTACCAGTAACACCAGCAGTTCCCGCTACTTCTGAAACTTCAGCGATTCCAGCAGTTCCTGCCACACCAGCAACTCCTACTTACAACTTTGGTACCGTTACTCTAAAGAGGGGTAGCAAGGGTGAGCCAGTCAAGGAACTTCAAAGATTCCTAAACGACAAGCTTAATCTGGGGTTGAAATTGGATGGCAAATTGGGCCCAAAAACTATTGCTGTAATTAAAAAATGGCAAAAAGCAAATGGCCTTAAGGCCGACGGCCTTGTTGGAGTAAAGACAAAAGCAAAGATGAATACCATGGCTCAATAAAATCTGATATTGTAAGATTTTACAAAATAAAACCCGCCTAAAAAGCGGGTTTTATTTTGATTTTCCCTGAAAATTTGCTATAATTCTAGAATGGAAAAAAATAATAAAAATGTCTTGATGTTTCTTGGTATTCTCGTTATTTTAGTAATAATCTTTTTGGGCTATAAACAATTTAAAAAAGGAGACGAAGTTCCGCTTGCCGATAGGTCAGGGGTAGAAGATACGACAGGCGATGTAGTACCTCCAACCAAAGTGCTCAAATATGGGGAAGCCTTGGTTTTGTACAAAGATAAAAGAATTCAGCTCGATACTAAATGCCAAGCGTCACCAAACAATGCTACCTTCAAGAATAATACAAAAATAATGATAGATAATCGTTCAGCTGTGACCCGCACAGTGAAGGTGGGAAGTGTGATGACTATCAAGCCTTGGAGTTTCAGAATTGTAAATCTTTCTGCATCTACTTTGCCTGCGACTTGGCTCATGGATTGCGATAAATCACAAAATGTTGCTACTTTATTAATCCAGAAATAGCTTTTTGTTTATGTTTTTTATTTTATTCTTGGTTTGGTATATGATTGCCATTCTGCCAACTCTGATATTCCTCGAGGGGACAGAGATGTTGTCTAATTTTCTTAAAAAGAAAAATATCTATTTGCATTGGGACTTTTGGCATTCATTGCTTCTCCTTCTAATTATTCTATTTTTTATTTTCTTTTTCTCTGATTATTAATAAAATCCCTTAAATTATGCCTTGCGAGAGATGGGTTTTTCTAGTTGTGTGTTTTTTATTTTATGTTATAAATAAATTGATAGATGTACACCATGTTTCCCTCACCGCAGTTGTGGGAGAACCAAAAGATGCCGAGGCCTTGTGGGTGCCGAGGGAATTGCTCCGAGGAACCGGGCGAAGGATGTTTCTGTCGGAAAAAGGAGGGGGTATTGCCCTTGCCTCCGGCCGAAAAGCCCCCGAGAACTTCCGTCACAACGGAAGGTCACGCCTATTTCCTTCGGGACGATGAGGGGTGGCCAGTCCCGAGTTGAGACTCGTGGACGTGACGTTTAACCCTGGACCGCTGGACCGGAGGTTCCAGCAATGTGTGGGTGTGAGGGGCCGATCGACGTGAGGGTGGGGGGTGTAAATGCATCCCCCACCACTCACTGATTTTTTTTGATATACTTAGTCAATGATAACGAAACATTTTTTTAAGACTTTAATTTTGTTCATATGTATGATATTGGTGGGGC
>CAYHDS010000040.1:0-4518 GCA_964355475.1 uncultured Candidatus Saccharibacteria bacterium | reverse complement strand
GGATTCGAACCAAGATTCATTGCTCCAGAGGCAATTGGCCTACCATTAGCCGATCTCCCAATCTAATACACCTACAATAGCTCAAAATTGGGCTTTTATCAAATAATTTTGGTATAATAACGCATGCAATTAAAAATTTTATCTTGGAATATATGGTGTGGAACTCATTTAGAAGGAGTGATAGAATTTTTGAAAAATGCCGATGCTGATATTGTTGCTCTTCAAGAAGTATGTGAAGACAATAGAGGAAACTTAGCAGAAGTGATAGCAAAAAAGTTAGGATATAAATATACGCATGCCGTTGGAATGAATTTTCCAGTAAGATTTATCCCTGGATATAATCCTAACGACAAAAAAACAATAAAGTTTGGCACGGCAATTTTAAGTAAATATAAAATTGTAAAAAGTGAAGTAATTGAATTAACCAAAGAAGATAAAAGATTAATAATAAAAGCTGACATTGAGGTCGAAGACGAAATTTTCCATGTTTTTAGTGTTCATCTCAAACACACTCACCAAAACCCATCGGAATTACGGGATTTACAAGCTGAAAATCTCATCAAGCTTGCACCCAAAGAAAAAACGATAATTATGGGTGATTTCAATGCATTGCCCGAAAGTTCTGTTATTCAAAAAATGACCGAAACATTTAAAGATGCTGAGATAGGTGAAACTACTCCCACATGGTCAGTTTATAGAGATGGGTGCAATGTTTGTCTTATTGGTGAAGTAAAGTATAAATTAGATTATATATTTACTAGTGAGGATGTTAAAATAAATTCGTTTAAAGTTATGCAATCAAAGAGTTCAGATCATTTACCCATTTCTGCGCAGATTGAAATATAAGTTTCAACTTCGCGCCACAGCGCCAACAAAAAACAATAGTTCAATTAGTGCAAAATAAATGGTAGAATTAAAATATATGAAAGATGAAAAAGAAATTAATTTAGATATATTGAAACATTTAGAAAATTTATCTAATCAAATAAATGGAAAAATGGCGCCAAAGACAAAAACAGTTTTCCGTAGGTACCCCGTCACTTTGGGACTTCTGATATTAATTGGGGCCATAACATTAAATGAAGGACTCAAAGGACTATTGAGAAAATTTGGCATATTTGGAATAGATCCCCTGTATTTGACCCTATTTGGACTGGCCATACTCACAATCACAGGCACTCTTTATAAAAAACTAGATAAGTAATTTATTTTTTCCCAATACAAGCTTTAATGAAAGCGGTAAAAAGTGGATGTGGATTAAGCGGATGAGCGAGAAATTCGGGATGGAATTGCGTACCCAAGAAAAATGGATGTTTGTTCTTTGGTAGTTCGGCTATTTCCATCAAATTTCCATCTGGAGATTTACCAGAAAAAATAAATCCTTTTTCTTCGAGCTTTTTTATATATAATGGATTCACCTCATAACGATGTCGATGACGCTCTATTACTTCCCCGCCTGAATGAGATTCATTTCGGGCAGGTTTTTTTCCATTCGCCCATGTTAAAGCTTTGGCGAACAAGTAAGCTTCGTAAGCAACAGTCCCTAGTTTCAGTATAGCCTTGTACCCCCCTAAACGCATCGAGCCACCATATAAGTTTTTCTGCAAATTTTCTTTTTGAGATTCCATCACATCTATCACTAAATTTTTTGAATTTGGATTTACTTCTTTAGTATTAGCATCTTTGAGTCCAAGAACATTTCTCGCATATTCTATGACCATCATTTGCATACCATAACAAAGCCCGAAATATGGAATTTTATTTTCACGGGCAAATTTTACAACATTTAACTTACCCTCTACTCCCCTTGTACCGAAGCCACCAGGAACAATGATGCCATCATATTTTTTAAGTTCTTTTAATTTCGCCGGAGACTTCTCAAAGTCCACCGCATTGAGCCAAGAGATAATGGGTTTTTTATTCACGGCATAGCTAGAATACTTTATCGCTTCTATCACCGACAAATAAGAATCAGATAAAACGAAATCGCCCGTTTCAAAATATTTACCAATCACGGCTATCTTTACCACCTCCTTGCCGTTATGGGCATGCTTTGCAAATCTAGCCCAAGCCTTCCAAGCATTCTTGTCAGGGGTCTTACAAATGAGACCCATGATGTCACAAAGTTTATCGGACAATTTTTCTTTTTCGAAGTTGAGCGGTATATCATAAATACTATCTACATCTGGAGCAGAGATGATTCGATCGGCAGATATATTACAAAACATTGAAAGTTTTTCTTTCCTCTTCTCATCAAGATTAGTATCAGCCCTCGCCACAAGTATATCCGGCTGAATACCAGAAGAATTCAAGGTGCGTACGGCATACTGCGTCGGTTTGGTCTTCATCTCACCAACTTTCGAGGGTGTCGGTAAATAAGAGACCATCACAAAATAAACATCTTTGGGATTTTCAATTTTTATCATGCGGGCTGCTTCCAAAAACAAAATATTTTGATATTCTCCAATCGTGCCCCCAATCTCTATGATAACCACATCCGCCTTGGCTACTTCTCCTGCTTCTTTAATTCGGTTAATTACCTCAAGAGGAATATGCGGTACAACCTCTACACATTTTCCTTTATACTCTAAATTGCGTTCACGCTCGATAACTCGTTGATACACACGACCAGTAGTCATGTAGTTAATGCGGGTTAAGTTCAAATCGAGAAATCTCTCGTAATTACCCATATCTTGATCTGTCTCGTCTCCATCGTTCAAAACAAAAACCTCACCATGCTCGGTGGGGTTCATTGTGCCAGCATCAACATTGATATAAGCATCAATCTTTACTGCTGTTACATTTAATCCTCTGTTTTTTAAAATTAATCCAATTGAAGATGCAGTTATACCTTTCCCTACTCCAGAAATTACTCCACCCACCACAAAAATATATTTAGTATCCTTTTTTGCCATATTATTTATTCAAATATTTTCTCACCGCCATAAAACTGGAAATAACACCCAGAACAATTCCCGAAAGTAATACTATACCACCAATTTGGAAAAAATTTGATACATAATAATCATACATATTCATTCCTAAAAAGTCAGCCATATTTCTGCCAAGCCAAAAAGTTAAGGGCAAAAAAATTATAAAAGTTAAAAATGTGGCAATGATGCCATAAATTGCGCCTTCCACCATAAATGGTCCATGCACGCGCATTTTTGACGCACCCACCAATTGCATCACGCCAATTTCTTCTTTGGAAATAAAAATAGTTAATCTAATAGTATTGAAAGTAACAATAATGGAAATAATTACCAGCATAAGAGTGACGAGAAAGCCGAGCTTTTGCGCTCCATTGATAATCCCATTTAATCTATCGATTACAAGTTTGTTCTGATGGTAATTTATTTTATCTATAATCGGGGCCGTGCCCAAAACAAGGGCATTGTCAGACTTCATAAAGTTGGCAATACTTTCATATTGAGAAATTTCTTTGGCTTTGACATTTAAATACGCACCGAGCGGATTTTCTTTTATTTCATCGAGGGCTTGAATAGTGGGATAATCGTCTTGGTGACGGTCTCGAAAAAGCTTGAGCGCTTCTGTGGCAGAAGTATAAGTAACAGCGCTCACCTCTGGTAATTGTGAAAGAGAATTTTTCAGTGCCATGATTTTATCTTCCGAAGCTCCCACATTAAAATAAATAGTTACATCAACTTTATTTTTTATTTGGTCGAGTGAAGAATACAGCACTGCTTGGAGCATTATGATAGCCGAGATGACAGAGAGGGTTATGGTCATTACTAAAACGGCTGCAAAAGAGACTAGGCCACCCCGAGTAAAATTAACAAATCCTGCTTTTGCAACTCTTTTTAATATCACCATCATATAAACTTTATTGTAACATTAATACCAAGAACCTCATAAAGAATATTTACCATTTTTATCATCACGAACAACCTTGCCTTTCTCTAAAGTAATAACTCTTTTCCCCACTGAATCAATCACTCCACGATTATGGGTGGTCAAAATTACTGTCGTGCCAAGGTCATTTATTTTTTTTAAAATTTGAATAATCTCATAAGTATTGATTGGGTCTAAATTACCTGTCGGTTCGTCGGCAATAATAAGCTCAGGCTGATTGATGATAGCGCGAGCAATGGCGAGTCTTTGCTGTTCGCCACCAGACATTTGGTGTGGAAAATGAAAAATCTTACTACTCAAATCTACTAATTCGAGCACATGGGGCACATCACTTGCTATCTCTTCATCAGTCTTACCAGCCGCTTCCATGGCAAAAGCAATATTTTCATAAGCTGTCTTATTGGACAATAATTTAAAATCCTGAAAAACAACTCCAATGCGACGACGCAAATTGGTCAAATCGCTATTTTTAATCTTATGAACATTGATCGATTCAAAAAACACAGTCCCAAAAGTTGGATGCTCATCAGCCAAAATCATCTTAATTAATGAAGTCTTACCCGCGCCAGAATGCCCCACCACGGACACAAATTCTCCAGCCGTAACGGTCAGGGTGACATCGTCTAATGCCTTGGAATCTTTATC
>CAYHDS010000039.1:0-4715 GCA_964355475.1 uncultured Candidatus Saccharibacteria bacterium | reverse complement strand
AAAAAATTATCGAGCAAATGAAAACAACTCTTTTCGAAGAAGAATTGCAAAAAGTGAAAACAATTCCGAACAGACACGAGGCTATCTTGGAAGCCGTAAAGATAGCGCAAAGCGGGGACATTGTTTTGGTTGCCGGCAAAGGCCATGAAGACTACCAAATCATCAAAGGCGTAAAATCCCACTTTGACGATATGGAGGAATTAAAAAAGGCGTTCAATTAGATTGGGGATAGATTTCGAAAGACCTAAAAGCGAGCCGGAAGAAATCAAGACAATAATGTCGTTTTTGTTTGTGATTTTTTTAATTAAGTCTAAACTTTCTTTTTCAGTTCTGGCTTTGTATTTATTGATACTCTTTGGTATGGCTTTAAAAATTTGATCATAGGTAAGCTGGTCGTGAGTGCCTTTACCATGCATAGGTGGGGGAAGCAAAATTACTTCTGATATACCATCAAAAATATCCTTGTACCATTTTAGAGCTTCACGGTTCCGCCAGGAGAATGTATGTGGTTCAAAAACCGCGATTATTTTTTTCTTTGGAAAATGCAGCTTTAATGTTTCGAAAATAACTTTTGTCTTGGAATATGAAGAACCAAAACCTTCATAAACAGGCACAATGCTCTTTTTAGTTTTCAGTTCTATGCGACGCATGATTCCAGAAAAAGTTTTTATTGCTTTTGCAAATTCCATAGGTTTTATTAGTTTTTGTTCTAAAAGCAAAGCTCCACCACCGATGATATTTTCGATGTTATGGTTGCCCAGAAGTTTAGTTTTTATATTTGTTATTTTTTCCCCTTTATTCATTAAATCAAAAGAAGTATAAAGTCCATATTTTATATTTTGCGCATGCCAGTCGGAACTTTTATTATTCAGAGAATAACTAACAGCTTTACATTTGGCATATTTCACAATTTCTTTGGTATTTTTTGCTTTGTTGGCGTAAACCAGGAGTCCACCCTTCGGGATTTTAGCGACGAGTTTTTTATATGGCTCCTTGTATGATTTTTCCGTTGGAAAGAAGTTTATATGATCATGCTCGGCGGAAATCAAAAGTACTGAAGAAGGGGAGAAGTGCATAAATTTTGATCGATTATCCCAATTTGAAGAACGGTACTCGTCGCCCTCGATTACAAATTCTTTTCCTTTTCCTAAATGCAAAGATTGCTTGAAATCAATCGGCACAGCTCCGATGAAATACGAGGGGTTCTTTTTTGTTTTTATCAGGCAATAAGCTAATAGCGCAGTGCAAGTGGATTTTCCAAAGCTGCCTGTAATTACAAGATTGTTTTTCCCTTCGGAGAACATAGCCAGCATCTCCGGTAGGGATTTTATTTCTATTCCGGAAGCGAAGGCAGCTTTAACTTCTGCATTACTCTCCGGCACGAGCTTGGCATGATTACCTATCACTATTAGGTCTGCATCCCTTGGTATATTTTTTGCGCTGTAATTACCAAAAAAAGAAATTTTGTTTTTTCTTAGGTACCCGGAAATCGGTTCGTAAAAACCTTCGTCAGAGCCGCTAACTTTCCAACTGCCTCTTTTCAATACAACAGCCACCGCACTCATGCCAGCACCACAAATTCCTATTAAATGTACTTTCTTACCTTTTTTCATTTCTTTGTTTGTCGTCCGTGAATTAAATAATCCCTAATAGGCAATAACAGCTCTCCAAATAATATCTCCGGACTTGGATCGAACTTTTTACCTTCAATTATATCAGCAGGGTATAGATCGACATTATCGGGGAAGACTCCTGTTGTTAAATTAGCCGTTGGTACTTTGGATATGTCTAACCCACTCATGAATTCCGGCTGGGCGAATTTTTCTTGATATTTTGGAAGATACTCTACTTGATAAAAAGATCCAAAACATTTGAAATCATTTAAAAAGGCAAAGACAAGAAAAGAAATGGCTAATCCTGGACACAATCTGTCGTTCTTCAGTCCCGCTATCAACTCTTCCGGATCCTTTAAAGATATCTCTCTGGTTCTACTTTTTAATGTATCTGTAGAAAAAGTCATACTTTCAGTTTTTTCGTATTTTCCATCCGAGGCAGGATGATAGAATATAGTTTCTTTGGGAAATGCTTTTTTAAATTCCACTCTTGTTTTCGGATCAAAAAATATTTTGTACATTACATGAGTTTTATTTCTCAGGACTTTAATCAAATACTCTACAACTACTTCATTCATATCTAAAAAAACCAAATTATTTTTTCCTAGGATTTTTTTCTCAATATTGGTGCATGATTGCAGTGCCCATTTTGTAAATGATTCTCCCGGAATTCCTTGTGGCAGAAGGGAAGTAATTAGAGGGGAAAGATTTTTTACTGCATCTCCTAATTTGCTCTGGATTAAACTTCGGTAGACTAGTCCGTCCTGCATACTGCTGGTAAACAAGTTTACTGAATTTTCTTTAAAATTTATTCTGCCTGGACGGAAACTATTAGAAAAGGGGATGCCAGAGAACATTGCGACAACATAGAAGTCTTCAGGATTGACCCCCAAAGATCCAAGCCAATTGATACAAAGCATCCGAGGACTTTCTATCGCTACTAAATGAGGAGCAGTTTGCAGAATTCTTCTTTTTTCTAATGAATTTAAAATTTTAGATTTCAAATCTTCTTTTACTTCAAGTCTGTCTAATTCTCTTCCAAAAGCTTCTCGTAATTCTGGCTCCATTCCTTTTTGGTATTGCCATGAATTCAATTCTGTAGAGTATAGAGCTGCAGTTTTATTCCAGTTTGTATCTATACACAGAGCGAGACTTGTTTTCCCTTCTCCTCTGAGAGCAGATACAATGCTTTCAATCTCTATTTTAAGATTTTCAGTGGCCATTTTTTTATACTACCGCCAAACCATTTTTTTACCAAATTGCTAATATTTTGGGTTTTATCCGTGACGAAGATCTTCATGCTCTTGCCCCTAGAAAGTTTTTGAATAATTTCGGGATGTTTTTCCAGGTACTCCTTCAACTTTTTCGGAATTATTTCATCTTGAGAAATTACTTTAATATTTTTTGGTAGAATTCTTCTTATTTCTTTTTTTAACATTGGGTAGTGAGTGCAGCCCAGCACTAATGCATCCAGATTTTTATTTGAAAATGGTTTCAAATATTTTATAAGGAAAGGTTGTGCTAAAATTTTTTCTCCCTCCTCAATAAGTGGCACGAGCATGGGTGCTGGATTTTGGAAAACTTTAACTTTATTATTTAATTTCTTTATTTCAATAAAGAAAGCTTCTGAAGCTACAGTGCCGAGAGTGGCTAGCACTCCGACTCTTTTATATCGAGAGGCAATTTCTGCTGCTGGGATGAGGACACCGAGCACTTTGCGGTCTCCAAATTTTTTAGGGAGATATTCTTCTTGTATTTGTTTTAATGCCCGAGCAGAAGCAGTATTGCAGGCGATAACAACAATTGCACAATTCTCTTTATGAAAAAGGTGGTTTATTGCTTCTTTGGTGAATTCATAGACAGCTTCGTGTGACTTGTTACCGTAGGGGACTCGCTTTGTATCTCCAAAGTAGACGTAGTCGTATTCTGGCATGAGTTTTCTTATTGCTCTCCCAACGATCAGTCCTCCTAAGCCTGAGTCGAAGATCCCAATCTTCATATTTTTCTTGTTTTTTAACATATTTTTTACTTTCTTATCTTAGCATATCCATATTTGAAAGCTAGGCTCAATATTATGCATATTTTGGGGTTGTTCTGTCAAGCAGGGTGGGAGATTATATCCTTATTTTGCAATGTTTTTTTAGCTTGACACGAAATAAAATCGTGGTTTAACTATTGACTTTTAGATTTAAATATGCTAGTATTCAAGCATATCCTTATAGTATAGGCGCAAGCCTATTAAATAAGGGTTTTTTGTTTTTACCTTAACTAGTTTTGCGGAGCACAACCGCTTCATATGAAAAATAAAAATATAATCCGTTTCGTGAATTCCTTAGTTTTTTTACCAGTGATAAGTATGTCGCTTTCTATGGGGGGCATCAATAATACTGATATTTATAAGGGAATTTCGCCAAATGGATTAGTCCAAAAACTTAATATTGGCACACAGGAATTGCCTGAGGTGTTTTCCCTGAAACAGGAGGCAGAGCTGAAAGTTCTTCATGATCAAGCTAAGGCGGATGCCATTGATGCTTATTTTCAAGAACGAGGTATGCCACTAAGTGGTGCTGGTATGAAAATGGTGCTGGAAGCCGAAAAAAATGACATTGACTGGAGACTCCTGCCGGCTATTGCTATTCGTGAATCGACCGGAGGTAAATATTCGTGCAAAAAAGTAACCAACAATCCCTTTGGCTGGGGTTCTTGCAAGATTGGTTTCAAATCAAATGACGAAGCGATTGAGACGGTGGCTCGAAACCTTGGAGGTAATAATCCAAATACTGATCATCATTATGCTGGGAAAAATACCAAGCAAATTTTACAAAAATATAATCCACCCTCTATCGTGCCTTTCTATGCCGAGCAGGTCATGAAGATTATGGATGCTATTGGAGGTGCGGATAAGACCGTAGAGGTAATTACTTAACTAAACCAAAAAATCAAGAACAAAGTTTTTGTCGGTACGGATTTTTTAAGCTTAAAAAATCCTGAAATTCTCAGCTCGTCAGCCTCGAAACCCCTTAAAAACTTGTTCTTGATTTTTTGGTTTACTCCAAATATACCAAGGTCATTTTCTGATCCTTAGGCTCAAAGAGAGTGATT
>CAYHDS010000038.1:0-4800 GCA_964355475.1 uncultured Candidatus Saccharibacteria bacterium | reverse complement strand
AAAACAAAAAGCATACCCGAATCTTCTTCTAAATTCTTTACTCCCGAAAGCCCACGTTCCTGTGTTTTTTTATTTAAAGCCAATTCAACCCTAACATTCTCTCCCGCTATTTTTATAAATTTTATATTTTTTACACTCTCATTATTAATAAAAAAAAACAACAAAATAAAAACAACAATCAAAAAAGCGAAGCTCCACACAATTTTTCTTACCGAGGGGTCCCGCCCAGTACTCTGGGGAGGGCGTAGGGAGGAAAAATTGTGTGGAGCGAAGCTTCCCATTTTATTTATGATCCCCATTCCAACCAAACATTTTACCAATAGAATCGGAAGTCTCACGTTTGCGAATTATTTTTACACCACCATCTTGCACCGTTATTTTCATTGGAGCAGAAAGCAAACAGTGATGTGAGGCAAGCCCTTCTTGATATGCCCCAGTGTCAAAAATTGCCACAAACTGATTCCTGTTTTCATGAAGCTTTGGTAAAAGAATATAATTTCCACCATCGGTATATTTATCATCAGAATCACAAGTACTTCCCGCAAGCCAGACGGTTTTTAAAAGGCTATGCATATTATTGGCAGGTATAATATGCCATTTTTGATGTATAGCCCAAGTATCTTTTAAATCATTCATAAAACTTCCATCGATGACATACCAAGCATTGGCATTGGCTTTGGGTATATTTTTTTCCGAAATTACTTTATAGATAGTCACTTGCGCTGGAGCAACGGCATATCGTCCCCACTCTATCGCCAAGTTGGGATGCCTAATCCCCGCTTTATCTGACAAATTCTTTAACATTTTAACAATTTTATTAGAAACACTTTTAGCTGTATAAAATTTCTTTCTTTCATAAGGTATGCCGAAACCACCACCAATATCTAGGGTATCGAGTGATGGATGAGTTTTTTGTAATTCAACATAAACACCAAAAGCATATTTAATCGCATCTAAAATGCTTTTCTGTGATTTTATTTGTGAGCCGACGTGGTAATGCATTATTTTAAGATTTTTCATTTTTGATAAATCAAGAGCATCTTTTTCAGAAAGTCCGAAAAGATCAAACTTTTTATCCCAATGAGTATCTGTCTTTACATTTAAATTTATTCGTATACCAATGTCACCCTTGTATTTTGAAATTCTTTCAACTTCTTCAAGGGATTCTATAATGGGAACAATATTCATAGCTTTTGAACGTAATTCCTCTATCAAATCTAAATACTGATCCGTTTTTGGACCATTGCAAAATACACGAATTTTACTATTGAACCTTTCTCCTTCCCAGAGCTTTTTCACAATCCAAAGTTCGTTGGCAGAGGTTACTTCTAAATTTGCCCCTTCAGAAAGAAGTGGCAAAACAAATTCTTTACTTTGATTTACTTTCATCGGATAGTGATAAAAAAACTTACCTCGATAACCATAAATCTTCATATAAGCCTGAAAATATCCGATTAAATCTTTCAATAGATCTTCAATAATAAAGGGGAAAATTACTTGAAGAGGCGTTCCGTATTTTTCGGCAAGATCGTTTAGATTATAAATATGATGGCCTTCATTTGCCGTCAATTCACCTTCTTTGTTTACATCAAAAAATTGAGTATTCCACTCATCTACGCCGAGCTTCCAAAATTTTCTCCAATTTTTTCCTTGTTTTTTCCTCGATTTTTTTGTTTTTTTCTTCGGCATTTAATTAAAAACAGTATAACAACTATGTTAAAAATGTAAACCCCCACACTTATACATAAGTGTGGGGGTAAAGGTTTTACTTGATCCAAGTCTTTAAAAACTTATCCTTAAATTCGTCAAAATTATCTTCCAAAATAGACTGACGAATTTGTTTTACTAAATTAACAATAAAATATAAATTGTGTATTGTGGCGAGTGTTCCCCCAAGCATTTCTTTACCATGAAAAAGATGTGAGAGATAAGCACGAGTATAACTCTTGCAAGTATAACACATACAATCATTTTCAATTGGATTAAAATCTTCTCTATATTTGGTATTAGTAATATTTATTTTTCCAATCTTTGTATAGAGCGAGCCATTGCGGGCATTTCGCGTAGGCGCCACACAATCAAAAAGATCTATGCCATTTTCTATACCCATAAAAATATCTTCAGGCTCACCAATGCCGAGCAAGTGCCGAGGTTTATCCTCTGGTAAAATTTCATTGACCCATCTCACTGCACTTGACATATCTTCTTTGGCAAAAGAGCCACCAATCCCAAAACCGTCAAAATCGAGAGCGCCAATAAATTGTGCAGATTTTTTTCGTAAATTTTCATCTCGCCCACCTTGCACAATGCCAAACAAATAGGGCATAGCCTCTTCTGTTTTTTCGAGCGAGGAATTCGGCTTGGCCGTACGTAGCGAGAAAAAATCAGAAGAGGCGGAACCCTGAGAAGCAGAAACAAAATCATGCTCAGGAATATCCTGCTTCACAACGTCACCATTCGCCTGACTTTGTTTCTGCTTCTTTAATTTCTTGTGTTCCGCCAAACTTCGCTCTGCCCATCGATGTGTCCGCTCGAGTGCTTCTTCTTGATATTTTAAATCTTCCGTAGGACTCGTGCATTCATCAAAAGCAAAAATTATATCTGCACCCAAATTGTGCTGAATCTGGATTGATTTCTCGGGCGTTATGTAATGAATACTCCCATCTAAATGAGACTTGAAAGACACACCATCTTGTCCAATTTTCGCCAATCTCGGAGCATCAGAATCATCAAAACGCTCTGGTATCAGCGCTATCTCCGACAATTTCATGATTTTAGAAACCTGCCCGACTGCGTCATTCAGGCGGGTTTCTTTACCAAAAGCAACACCCAGTGAAAAAACCTGAAAACCTCCAGAATCTGTAATAATTGGACCACTCCAATTCATAAATTTATGTAGCCCACCAGCTTTGGCTATTATTTCATCACCAGGTTGTAAATATAAATGATAAGTATTCCCCAATACTACTTCTGCTCCCAAATCTTTTATTTGTTCTGGGGTAAGTGATTTCACACTGGCTTTCGTACCGACCGGCACAAAGGCTGGAGTGTGTATTTCTCCATGAGCTGTGGTGAGTACACCGACTCGCCCCAAGGCGCCTTTTAATTTTTTCTCAATTTTAAAGTTCATTTTTACTTTAATGTAGTAAAGTACTTTAGTTAAATAAAATGGTACTGCTAATAAATTTCTTATTGAATACCATAGTAACGGTAAAAATCTTCTATGTAGTCCCCCACTTCCAAAGTTTGAAGGGGAAAACTATCTTCAAGCTGATCTAAGGATTCTGCCCTACCAAGTCTTTCTCTGAAAAGTTTTGCTTGATCAGATTTAATTTTCATATTCTGATCTAAAAATTGCCCCCAAACTGACATTCCGCCAAAGTGATATCTAGTGGCTGGCTGAGCATCGCGACTAAATTCAGGTGGAAATAATCTTTTATATTTAGATAAATTATAGAGCCAGGAACCACCCCGAACTATTAGAGCGTCAGGATAAGTTTCCCTTACATACTCAAAAAGACCTTTAATCTCTTGCATCCGTTTCGATAAATTTTTATCATCTAAGGGGCCACCGTCATTCTCTTTGCTGGTAAAATGAATTTTTACACATTTTTCTTCTGATTTATATTCGAGAGTGAAGCACCCAAACTTTTTTTTATCGGGCTCCAATTCTAGCTCAATATCTTTTCTTTGTAGGTATAATTGATATGCTCGATCAGGCAAGTTTTCGTCAGTGAGAGAGGCAAGAAACTCCTGCCAAACCGAGTCCGTAGCATTTAGTGACCTGTCTATGTTAAGCCTCCGAAAAAGAACAGTATATTGTAACAATGCTTGCGAAATAGGAATACGGAGTACCTGAGCAATTTTTCTGGCAAATTCTATTTGCAAGTCGAAAAATTCTCGTGGGTATTCAAGTGTTTTTTTATTCTCAATTGTTACTTCTGATTTTTTTCCTAATTCTTCTTTCATTTTTGTTTTATTTTATTCTCTTTGTCTTGTCGGACTTTTTGATTCTTGTTTGTGCTTTTCCTATGGCATCGGGAGTAGGAAGCTCTTCCGGCATAGTACCACCAAGACTCGTAATAGTATTTCTTACTTTTTGGCCAACGTTAAAATGAGCTAAGTTTGCCTCACTTTGACCTTTGATGTTTTCTCTCTTAATTTTTGCTTCCGTTTGAGTTGCTCGAAATAAATTAGCTGCAAGCTCTTCACTATTCATATGGTCTAATATCTTTTGACTCTTTGTAAGTTTTTTCTTGGTATGAATGTCTTGCATTGTTAATCCGCCATACAATCCTTTATATCCAGAATTTTGAAAAATTGCAAAACTCTCTACCCCCGCAGTCGAAGCAGTTTTCATTAAACTAGTATTATGTTTTTTCATCTCTTCACGCAAGAAAACTCTTTTATTATCTTCCACTAAATTTTCTGCATTTTCTTGTCTTCGTGTTTGAATAGCAAAATATGTCTGTCCTTTAGCAACTACAATTTTTGTAGGGTCTGAATTTTGAACAATTAAATAACAAGCATAACGTGATAAATAAATTGTATCTATAGATCTTTCTGCTCCAGACCCTATTGGCACCATTTCGTCAGTATGGACAAAATGGTTGTGGACAACTTCGCCACTATTTTCACAAGCTATTTTTGCTTTTTCAATAACCCCCACAAATCGTCGATAATCCGAATATTCTAAAATTTCTGACAACTCGCGAGAAGACCAATACTCGGCACCGTTATTGTCTATTTTTTTGATTTTTTCAAATATATTTTCTTTCATATTTTTTATCTTTCTATTTG
>CAYHDS010000037.1:0-4870 GCA_964355475.1 uncultured Candidatus Saccharibacteria bacterium | reverse complement strand
GAAGTGGAAGCTGAAATTATGTCGAGATATAAGTCGATGGAGTAAAAAACAGAAAAAAATAATTTTGCAAAATTATTTTTTTCTGCTATATTGGTTATTATGAAACACCCAAAAGAAGAAAGAACATACGTAATGGTAAAGCCAGACGGAGTTCGAAAAGGCTTGATAGGCGAGGTTATTAGACGTTTTGAGCAACGAGATTTAAAGATTGTGGCGATTGAAATGTTCCAGCCAACCAAAGAACAAATACACGACCATTATCCCAAAGATGATGCTTGGATTACACGTCTTGGAGAAAAAACAAAATCTACTTATGAAAAATACGGTTATGATATGTTAGCTGATTTTGGTACAACAGATACAGCAAAAATTGGTCCAGAAATTCGAAAATGGTTGGTTGATTATATGATGTCGGCTCCATTGATAAAAATGGTGGTTCAGGGAACTCATGCCGTAGATGTAGTCAGAAAAATTGCTGGGGATACTTTGCCATATAGAGCAGAAATGGGAACAATTCGTGGAGATTTCTCTATTGATTCTCCTGCACTTGCCAATAAAGAGAAAAGAGCAGTCATGAATATAATGCATTGTTCAGAAACTCAGGAGGAAGCAGAACATGAAATAAAACACTGGTTTGGTAACGTAAAAACTCACGACTACAAGCGTTTCGGAGTTGATGAGTAATTTAAAAAGTCCCCACTCGGGGGCTTTTATGTTAGTATACGTTTTTTATTTTGAAATTATTCCAAAACATAAAAAACTTTTAGTCCATATTGCGCAGATTTTAGAGAGGAGTATAGTTTAAGTAGGGTTATTTCTAATTATTACCTAGAACAATAATTTATGGGAGCTTCGATCGAGCTAGGCCTTGGCCTAACACGTCTAGCACCCACTTAGCTTTTAAGCTATGGTAATACATTGGAGATAGTCCTAAGAAGAACTCCGTCAATATTCATTTTAGGCGGATTTTTTCTTACAAATGTGATAAAATATGAATATGAATAGGAAAAGGCTTTTAAAACATCTTTTTTTTCTGATGTTTTTTATTTTTATAATGGATTTTTTAGCACAAAGATTCTTTTGGTATTCTCTAATTTGGTATCTTGATATAATTATGCATTTTCTTGGGGGATTATGGATTGGTCTTTTCTTTTTTTATATTTTTTCTTTTAAAAACATCAATTTTCGACCCATAGATTTGTTTTTCAAAATATTTTTGGGCACTCTCGCTATTGGTATTTTGTTCGAATTTTATGAGTTTTTCTTAAACATTATTTCAGTTACAAATTTTGACCTAGGAGATACAATTTCCGATGTATTTTTCGACGCAATCGGTGCATTCTTTTCGATGTTTTACTTTTTTAAAGTAATTATGACCTCATCTCAAAATAAGGTAGAATAAAAACAATGGAAAAGAAAGCCAAAATAACATTTTATGGAGGAACGGGGACAGTCACTGGATCAAATTTTCTACTTGAGATAGATGACAAGAAAATTTTAATTGATTGTGGGCTTACTCAAGGAATAAAATTGGCTGATGATATTAATTGGGATCCTTTTCATTATCGTCCAGAAGAAATTGATTTTCTTTTCATTAGTCATGCCCATGTGGACCATTTAGGTAGGGTGCCGAAATTAATCTATGAGGGATTTAAGGGACAAATTTATTCTACTAAACCAACGAAAGCTCTTGCTCCTTTTATGCTCGAAGATACAGCTGGTATTTTAAGTAAAAATAAAGATTTTGATTTAGATAAAATTTATTCTGCGGAAAATATCAATTCTGCTATTAGTAAATGGACTGGTTTTGAATATCAAGAATCTATAAAATTGACTCCCAACTTGGAAGTTTCTTTTTTAAATGCTGGACACATCCTGGGTTCTGCAATGGTTTGTTTTATCTATAATGGCAAGAAAATTCTTTTTACCGGGGATCTAGGCAATAGTCCATCGCCACTCCTTCCCGATACAGTAAAAGTTACTGACGCAGATTATCTCATAATGGAAAGTGTTTATGGGGATAGAAATCATGAATCTAAATCTGAACGTCGAAAATTTTTAGAACAAGTAATTGAAGACAATTACAAAAGAGGAGGCATTCTCATTATTCCAACCTTTTCCCTAGAGCGTTCTCAAGAACTTTTATTCGAATTAAATAATTTAGTAGAGAATGATCGTATTCCTATAATGCCTATTTTTCTGGATTCTCCATTAGCCATAAGGTTAACAGAAGTTTTCAAGCAATACAAAGAATATTTAAATGAAGATGCCCAAAGGGCGATGTCACAAGATAAACATTTATTTAATTTTCCAGGTTTGCACTCCACTCTTCATTCAGATGAGTCTAGACAAATTAACGACATACCAAATCCGAAGGTTATTATTGCTGGAAGTGGAATGTCTTCTGGTGGACGTGTGGTGCATCATGAGAAACAGTATTTGCCAGACCCTAACAACACCTTACTTTTGATTGGTTATCAATCAGTTGGGTCTCCAGGTAGACTTATTCAAGAAGGAGTAAAAACAGTTCGCATAATGGGCGAATATGTAACGGTTCGTGCGCATATTGTAACCATTTACGGGTATTCTGGGCATAAAGATTCTGATGGTTTACTCGATTTTGTTTCCAATATGCAAGATAAGGTAAAAAAAGTTTTTGTAGTTATGGGTGAACCAAAATCCTCAATGTTTTTAGTGCAAAAACTTCGAGATAATTTGGCTATTGATGCTTATGCTCCTGAACAGGGTGAGAGTGTTACCATCATATGTTAAAAATGTTAGAATATATAAATGGAACCGAATAATTATACAAAACACGGACATAATCAAATAAAAATTTGTGTTTCTGGAGCAGCTGAAACTGGGCACTGTGGTATAGGCGCTCTTGATAAAGCTAAAGAGCTTGGGCGTGAGATTGCACGTCATGGGGCAGTCTTAATAACAGGGGCAACGACTGGTTTTCCATTATGGACAGCCATGGGAGCAAAAGAAGCTGGAGGTATTTCCATTGGATTTTCTCCAGCATCTTCTGAAAAAGAACATGTGGAAGTATATAAACTTCCGCTCGACTATATGGATTTGATTATTTACACAGGTTTCGGTTATCCAGGCCGAGACTTACTGCTCACTCGTTCTGCTGATGCAGTAATTTGCGGTTGTGGGCGCGTTGGCACTATTCATGAATTTACTATTGCTTTCGAAGATGGTAAATCTATTGGTATCTTTGAAGGACCCTGGGAAATGGGGGGACAGTTAAAGGAAATTTTAGAGAAGGGCCATCGTCCCAATACCAAGGTTGCAGTTGGTTCTGATCCCAAGAAACTTGTGGAAGATGTTATTGCCCTAGTTCAGAAAGAAAAAATATCTGAATTTAAAATCCCTAGCTCTTCTAGTGTTAACCATATTCAATAAAAAATCCCTCAGCTGAGGGATTTTTTATTATGAGTTTTTATTTTACTTTTTCTACCGCCTTTAGGCTATCGAGAATTCTAGCAAAAGTTTCAGGATGATTTTCTGCAAAATCAGAGAGTATTTTTCTGTCGAGTAATATTTTTTTCTTTGCAAGAGCTCCCATCAATTTTGAATAAGATATACCGAGCTCACGGGCCCCCGCATTTATTTTAATATTCCAAAGCTTTCTATTGTGTGACTTTTTATCTCGTCTGTGAGCGAAAGCATAAGCTCCGGCGTGTAGTAATGCATCTTTTGCCTGACGCTCTTTAGTGCTACGTCCATGGCGCATTCCCTTGGTCTGTTTCAAGACACTTCTTCTTCTTTTTAATGCATGTACTCCCTTTTTTACTCTTGTCATTGGTAGGTTTTAGGTTTTAGGCTTTAGCTTTTTGCTAGTGCCTAGTGCCTAACGTCTTTTAATTAAATGGTAATAAATGACTTCTTGGTTTGTTTTTGATTACAAAATTTCTACCTTTTCTGCCAGCGAGCTGAGTAGTTCGTGATTGTTTTGCATTGAAATGATTAAAGCCTGGCTTTCTAGAAATAATTTTGCCGTTTTTTGTAATTTTTAATCTTTTTGAATATGATTTATTTGTTTTCATTTTGCTTTTTCTATTGTTGTAATTAAACCTTTTGGACCCCTTTTGTATGGATCAGATATTTTATATTCTTCGGTGATTAAATGAAGCAATCTATCTAAACGTTCTTTTAGAAATTTTTCATCCATATATTTCGCACGTCCAGAAAGAAAAAGTTCAATTTTTATTCGATGTCCTTCTTTGAGCCACTTGGAAGCGGTTTTCGCTTTGAGTCCCAGATCATGGTCTCCAGTTCCTATCTTTACTTGAACTGATTTAGTTTCTGTTGCTTTAGCGCCTGCTTTCGCTTTTTTCAACTTCTTGTTCAGCTCATATTGATATTTACCAAAATCCATTATCTTCCCGACTGGGGGAGTTGAATTTGGAGATATTTCAATCAAGTCTAAACCCTTAGCCTGAGCGAGTTCTAAAGCATCTCTGATGCTCATCACCCCAAGGTTTTGGTTTTCGCTATCTATAATTCGAAGTTCCTTAGCTCGTATTTGATTGTTTATTCTTTCTCGCAATTTGTCTTAGTAATCCCAAGAGACTCACTGCTGACCTTAAGATTAGTGAAATAATAGCTTATTTAAAGCTTAAAGTCAACCCGCACACTTATTTTAAAGATATTGAATACAATGCGCCCTTGGCGCGTTTTTAAATAAGTGTGTGGGTCAATGTTGTGGAGTAATGCTCTCCTTTGCGCGAACTTTCTTTGAAAATCAAATGAAGTAATGTGGTACGCTCTGCTTGCCACATTTCTCCAAAGTAATTTACACGCTCCACTAATGTGGTAATTCAATGAACTCCGCCACGACGAGCTAAAGCTCGTCGTCTGC
>CAYHDS010000036.1:0-5100 GCA_964355475.1 uncultured Candidatus Saccharibacteria bacterium | reverse complement strand
TCAAGGTAAGAAGTTAAAAACAATTATTCTAAAATATTATTAGCGGGGTGTGGCGCAATTGGCTAGCGCGCGTCGTTTGGGACGATGAGGCTGAGAGTTCGAGTCTCTCCACCCCGACAAGAAACGAATCAGAAAGAGGCACGGTTTCGAAATCTCGCGCGGTGCGGGCGCGCGAGACGGCTGCAAAGCTCTGGCGAAACTCGGCGGTGAGCCGCCGATCAGATAAAAAGAAGTTCGAGCCAACACGTTTTGCGAAGATTCCTACATCTTCGCAATTATTTTTTGCGCGCGCGGTTTTTTCGCATTCTGTTGCTGTTTTGATAAACTCTCTCATCGGTTCAATCCAAGACAAACCTCCGGCTTCTAGCTTGACGATTGTTTCTTGCAATTTCATCTTCTCCTCGAAAAACTGATTTTTCTTTTGTTTGAATGTGTTTGCATCTACAATCTGATCGAGGTAGCTATCCAAAAGAATGTTTGCTTTTCGATCGATGTCCGCTAACTCCTGTTTCAATTTTTCGATCGTTGTTTCTGCAGATTGTTGTTCTGCTATCTCATCACGATCAACCCACTTGCTCCATTGACCTGCCCACGATTGCGGAATTGAAACGCTTTCTAGAATTTGCCGAAGTTGATTTTCTACATCTAACTCTGTAACTGGTTTCTCATCACATGGCTTTAATTTTCTGGTGCAGCGATAATAATTGTAGGTCATCGTTCTTCCTGTACGCGGATAATGTTTCGTATGTGTTTCCGCCGTAATCGCTGCACCACAATTTCCACACCGGGCTAAGCCTGTGAAGGCAAATAAGTGGCCGCTTTTTTGTGGCCGTGATATTCGTTTGATTTGCTTTTGCGTTTCTGCAAATAATTCCTTGCTGATAAATGTGTCGTGCGTGCCTTGATAATATTCATCGTTCATGGTGATAATACCGGTGTAGAACTTATCGGATAAATGATGCTTGATCGTGTCGATATGCCAATACTTGCCATTTTTCTTTGTGAGGCCATAGGTATCTTTGAGATATTGAGTAATTGCGGTGAACGAACAGTTTTTTTGCACAAACATTGAAAACATTTCCTGTACAATCTTGGAAGTGACGGGATCAATATCGATTCCTCTGGTTTTGGGATTGTTCACATACCCAAATGGAGCCTTAAACGGATAGACGCCATTGCGAAGTTTCTGCCGTTGTCCGCGCCTCACATTTTCGGACAGGTTATCCACATAATATTTGGACTGTCCGAATGCGATTGAGAGCATAAACTTCCCTTGCGGCGTATTGTCAAACCAAAACGTGGGAAACTTGAGATCAACGAGTTTTCCTATATCGAGGAAATAGACAATCTTTCCTCCGTCCATGGAGTTGCGTGCAAGACGGTCGGGATGCCATGCGACTATTCCATTCGCTTGTCCCTTTTCGATTTTTTTGAGAACCTCAGCAAACTGTTCGCGCCCCGGCATCTTAGCCGTCTTTGCTTCGGTGATAAACTCGACAATCTCTAGGTTCTCTTTCTTTGCAAACTCTTTGAGTTCGGCAATTTGGGCTTCTATGGAGAGAATTTGGCGATCTGCTTCATCTCTGGATTTTCTGCAGTAGGCAATATATTTATTCATAGGCAGTTTTGTATTCTCTTCACGAACGATTAGTGAGTGAGAAAATTTTTGCGGGGTCGTTTGTTCTTTTTTCCTTTCCCGTCGGCGGCTCACCGCCGAGTTTCGCCAGAGCTTTGCAGCCGTCTCGCGCGCCCGCACCGCGCGAGATTTCGAAACCGTGCCTCTTTCTGATTCGTTTCTTGTCGAGTTATATCAAAAAGTTAGAACCACTTTTCGGTAAGCTCACCCCGCTTCGCGGGGTTCGCTGTCAGCGCGGCGCCCCCACCCGCCGCGCTTCCGAACGTGTTGGCTCGAACGGGAGAAATCTTCACAGATTTCTCCCCAAACGACCCCGCAAAAAATTTTTCAGTTTTTCGCCCTCTCATCCTACATTATATTGAAATGTTGCTCAAGAGTATTAGTGATATACTTTATTTGTTATGGAAAAAAATCAGAACGATGCAAGAGAGAAACGTAAAAAGACATTACAATTTGTATTATTTATGATTGTAATGTTTATTCTTCTTGGGTTCACTATCTACTTAGACAGTCACCCAGAACTTAGAGCAGTAAAAGAAACAAATTTAGGCGTTAGCACATCAATTATGATAGGAAAATACGCACCGTATATAATAGGAGGAATTATTCTTTTGTTAACAATCTTTAGAGATGTTGTCTCCGCTATTTTTTGAAAAAATAAGAGAAAAATTCAAAAAAATGTTGAATTGAAACATTCTATTACAGATTTTTTTCCAGCTTCTAAATATCGGATCATCAGACGCATTTAAATCAAACCATTCACTTTTCTATCATTTGTCTTCAGAACGCTTATAAGAATAATTTTCTCCTCCGCTTGAACCATATGCTTTAGTAATTATCAATAACTACAATTAAACACCATGGGAAAGAATTCGTAAATAATTTTTTCTTGATTATTCTTTGAGAACTCTTTAAGACTTCCTTCACTAGATCGTATCTATCTGGTTCAATCATCTCTACTTGAAAACTAGCTGTAGGCAATTGAGTTCTAATCTCTCCAAGTTGGTCTTGAATAAGATCAACTTTATCTTTGATCAAAGAACTATTTATTAATATATGCTCATGTGATTCATTACACATTTGACCTAATTTTTTTGCATAGTCACGTCCAAAACCTTGATGAATCAGATTCTCCATTCCAGAAAACTGTTTGTTAATCTTTTGTTTATTTTTTCTATACATATGGTTGCCATACGATACAAAATGGTGAACCCCTTCTTTTCCGTGATAAGTAACATGAGGGTCAAATTTCTTTTCACTGCTTAACTTAAAATAGTCTTTGTATGGCTGACATAAAACAACATCTCCTTTATGTTTAAAAATAACTGTTGCTAGAGTATAAATAGTTTTTTCATAACTAATGCAAATACCTATTTCAAGATCTCCTGGAGTTAGATTAGTCTTTTCAGTCTTTTTCATTGACTTATTTGTTTTCATCTCACAAATTGTTTGACTTACTTACTTTACTGTATAAAATTATAATACAAATGACAAATCAAAAAGATAACGATTTCAAACTTAAACTTAAGCTTTTTAGTAAAATGAGCAAACAATCTTTATCGGTAACGCATCCAGAACTTGCATCAAAGTGGCATCCAACACGGAATGGGTCTCTGAAACCTTCGGATGTTGTTGCAGGAACACATAGAAAAGTTTGGTGGAAATGCGATAAAGGCAGCGATCATGAATGGGAAGCTGATGTACATAATCGTTCTAAGGGGATTGGGTGCCCAATTTGCCGAGGTTTAAAGGTTGTAAAATCGAATTGCTTGGTTACGATATACCCAGCTATTGCTCGTCAATGGCACGCTACAAATAATTTACCTCTTACTCCTTTTCAGGTAAGTAGTCATAGTCATAAGAAAGTCTTCTGGCAGTGTTCTATTTATCCTGATCATATTTGGCAAACAGCAATTAGTCATAGAGTTAACGGCACTGGATGTCCATATTGTACAAATCAAAAAGTTAGTAATACAAATTCTCTAGCAATTATTAGGCCTGATCTTATAATTGAATGGCACCCTAATAAAAATGGAGAATTAAAGCCATCTACTGTTACAGCGGGAAGTAACAAAAAAGTCTGGTGGAAATGCGCAAAAGCAGGACACGAATGGAAAACTATAATTCAAAGCAGAGTAAAAAGAAATTATAATTGCCCTTATTGTTCAAATCAAAAAGTAAGTAATACTAACAACGTTTTAGTGATGCGACCAGATTTAGTTAAACAATGGCACCCAACGAAAAACGGCAAATTACTACCTGTTGATGTTATTTACGGAAGCAATTGGCATATTTGGTGGCAGTGTTCAAAAGCAGGCGATCATGTATGGAAAGCAACGGTTGCGGAAAGAAAGAGTGGAAATAATTGCCCATTTTGCTCTAATCAGAAACTATCTGCTTCTAATAGTCTTTTTACACTCAATCCAGATTTAGCTAAACAATGGCATCCTACAAAAAATGGAAATATAACTCCTTTAAACATTATTGCAGGTGGTAATAAAAAATACTGGTGGTTCTGCTTGAAAGGAACTGATCACGAATGGGAAAGTTCAATATATGATCGAATCATTGGTAGAGGCTGTCCAGTATGCCAAGGTTTAAAAGTTGTTTTGTCCAATAGTTTATTCACCACCCATCCTGAAGTTGCAAAGGAATGGCACTCTACAAAAAATGGAGATATTTCTCCAAAAGATGTTGTTGCTGCAAGTATGAAAAAAGCTTGGTGGCAGTGTCCAACAGTAAAAGAGCATGAATGGTGTGCAATTATCGATAATAGAACAAGAAAAGGCTATGGATGTCCAGAGTGTGGCATCAAACTGCATATTTCAGAAATGAAACTGTTTGAAATAGTAAAAAAAATATTTATTAATAAAAAAGTTATATATAGATATCGATCAGGGTGGTTAAATAGAATGGAATTAGATATCTTTATACCCATAGATAATTTAGCTTTTGAATATCAAGGATTACAGCACCTGAAGCCTACTGATTTTTTTGGAGGTAAAAAAGCTTATGATGCACAAATAAAAAGGGATAAATTAAAAAGTGAATTATGTAAACATAATGGCATAACACTTATATATGTGTATCCAATGGATAAGTTAGATGAAAATTCTATTAGAAATAAAATTATTAAAACAGACATGTTCCTCAATAGAAACAATGTGTTTACAAGAATATAAATAACTATACGTTTTTGTCCTAGCTCGCTAGGACAAAAAAATACTTCTTTAGATTGATATAACGGGATTTCTTCTTTTCTTTTTTACCTCTATTCCTATATACATAGGGAGAGTAAATCTATTACCTACCGGTAGGTAATCAAATATTTTACTTTAGCCCACCAGAAAGCCATTTTCTATTTTTATTTTACCCTCTTATTCCTTATATATAAAGGGGGGACAAACACTCCTGAATTCTAACTCCTAACGCACCACCCAGCCTCCTTCAATAATACTTCGTTT
>CAYHDS010000035.1:0-5160 GCA_964355475.1 uncultured Candidatus Saccharibacteria bacterium | reverse complement strand
GCTCCGGGGGTAGGGATCGAACCTACGACCAATCGCTTACATGTTGTCTCCTATTACTAGAAGCATGGACTATATCATCTCCATATTTTTAGATTTCTCTAAAGACTTAGGAGCAAGGCGCTTCGTGCCGCAATTTGCGGAACTACTCCATAAATGGATAGTCTCTACACCTTCTCTGTTTTACAACAGAGCTTGGCTCGGGATTACCCTTTGAATTTTATCTTAAAGGGTTTCCCCGAATTCACCTTGTTTTTCAACCTACCTTTCGATAGGAAGCTGCGTTATACCTGCCTCGATTTCTCGATGACAATTTGCGCACAGTAGAACACACTTATCAAGTTCAAGTCGTGTTTTTTCCCACGATCTTGTGTAGCCTTTATCTCCAATGCCAAAACTTTTTTCTGACTTTTTTATATGATGAAGCTCTAAGGCTCCAACACACTTTTTATAGCCACAAATTTGGCACTTGCCACCTTTATAAACAATAGCCATAGACTTAACTTTTCTTCTTCTTTTAGCTACTGCTTTGATAAGCGTTTCTCTTCTGTCGGCATACTTTCTTTTATCTGGCATATAACCATTATACCAAGAAAGTCTTTGTCTCACAGGCGACCGCTCTACCGCTGAGCTACCCCGGAATATATTTTCTGTTTCTAAAGAACCTTATTATATTAGCAGAAATAGGAGAAAAAACAATATCTGATTACCATAAAGCTCGTGTAAACATATTGACTCTTTTTTGTAAGAGAATAAAATTATATGTAAGGTCGACTATTTAATAATTATTAATAAAAAAATAAAAAATTATGAAAAGCACACTTTTAACAATTGGTATTATTTTGTTAGTACTTGGAATAATCGGTTTGTGGGCACAGTATTATGTTACTTGGATGTGGGTTCTAGTAGTATTGGGTGTACTCGGTGTAGTTTGGGGTTGGTTGACTAAAGCTGAGATAAAATAGTCAGCGTACAATAATTAAAAAATCTGTCACCTATACAACAAAGGTGTTCATTTTCTGCGTTGAGCAATTTTCTTTTTATCCAATCTGGTTTTTGTACTATAATTAAAGTTATGGGCCCAAAAGAACTTATTGAAAAACTCAAAAACAGAGGAATTCAGGAAGAAATATTGAAAGTCATTGAAAAAGTTGATCGAAAAGATTTTGTTTTAGAAGAAAATTTAAATGAAGTTTATGAAAACCATCCTCTTTCTATTGGATATGGGCAGACAATCAGTCAGCCTTACACCGTAGCTTTTATGTTGCAGGAGCTTGAGCTCGAAAAAGGTGATAAAGTTTTAGAAGTTGGAACGGGCAGTGGATGGAATGCTGCCTTGATTTCTTGTATCATAGGAGAAAGTGGTGGAATTTATAGCGTTGAAATTGTAAAAGAACTTGCCCAAAAAGCGAAAGAAAAATTAAAAAATTATAAAAATATTGTTGTTTTAAATACAGATGCTTCGCATGGACTTGCCGAATATGCTCCATATAATAAAATAATTTTAACTGCGGCTCCAAAAATACTTGCTAAAGAATTCAAAGAACAATTAGCTGATGGGGGAATTTTACTTGCACCCGTGGGAGAACTCACTCAAAAACTTATAAAATTAACAAAGCAAAACAATAAGTTTACTGAAACAGAGAAAGGAGATTTTATTTTTGTCCCCCTAGTAAGTGGAACAGAGAACTAAAAATATTGAGCCTCGGAAGGTAGATAGATATATTATGAGAAGGGAATTATAAGAGTATTTTTGTTTTATTTTTGTGTTATAATATGTATATGGAAAATACAAAAAATTATAGTAAATTAGGTGTCGCTTTAGCATTAATTATCTTTTCTGCTGTTTTTTTCTTATCTGCTCATGATTTTTCAAATCAGGGGTCTTTTGTAGAAGTAAAAGGTTTATCTGAAAAAATAGTGAAAGCAGACACGGCAATTTGGTCTCTCAATTTCGAAGTTAAATCAAATAATGTAGATACACTGTATGCTGACATTGAAAAGAATTTAACGGCTGTTCAAGCTTTCCTAATAGAAAAAGGTTTTGAAGCATCTGAAATAAATATTGCTCCAGTAAATATTTACCAAGATACCTATAAAGACGCATTATTTAGATATAATTCTACCACTCAGCTTTCTGTTTATACCAAGAAAGTTGACTTAGTAAAGTCAGCTTCCAAAGATACATTACTCTTAGTAAAGAGGGGTGTGGCTATGAATCAAAACTCTATTGTCTTTCAATTTTCAGACATAAATAGCATTAAACCAGAAATGCTTGGTGAAGCTATTAAAAATGCGCGCGAAACGGCAGAGCAATTTGCAAAAGATTCAGGCTCGTCGATTGGTGGAATATCTCGTGGCAATCAAGGTGTTTTTGATATTACCGATAAAGATCCAGGTTCACCAGAATATAAAAAGGTTCGCGTTGTCTCTACTTTGAGATTTCTTTTGAAATAGTTTTATATTTCTGATATATCTCTAGGTGAAAAAAGATTTACTGTCCAGTCCAGCATCACTTTCATTTTTTTGCGGAAAGAAATTAATTTGGAGAGATATACTGTTCTCCAGAGCCACCAAGCAAAATGTCCAGAGAAAGTAAAATTTGCTATTTCTCCAATTGCCATCCATTGACCGAGCGATATTAAGCTACCTCTATGTTTGTATACAAATGGTTTTAACTCTTTATTTTCCACCACGTCTTTTTTCCCACAGAAAAATTTATGCAGATTTTTCAGCGTATAAATACCACCGAAACCATTTCCGACGATGACTATTTTTATTGGCTTTAACATAAATATATTGTAGCAAAAAGTATTTTAAAAAAGCGACGCCCCACGCAAACACGAAGTTCGAGTGGGGCTGGTCTGTGGGCCTGTCATCTGCGCCGGAATACGCAAATTTCAAGGCTCGATGTGGGGGTGGCTGAGCGGGTGCTCAGCTATTCAGCGGGTGGTGGCGCGCCCTCCTGTGCGTCGTGTTCGGCGACGAGCTCAAGCAGGAAGTCGCGGACCTTCCTCGGTCCGTTGGCCTCCTTGTAGGTGGTCATCAAGCGGAAGACCTCGATTTTGGTGAGTCCGTAGATACTACGAAGCTCGATCCAAATCTCCCGAAGACGTTCCCTGCGCTTGACCCGATCCGTGATCTCCTCCTCGCGCCAGTTCTTGACTGGTCCGCCGGTTAGGGCGTCAATGTAACCGGTGTGGCGCGCGATGTTGACCAAATCGCGCTGGATCGAGCGAGGCCGACGAAATTTCGAAGAGTCCGCCGCCACCTGCTGTGTAACCTGCAACATGTGTCTGTTCCGGAAAAAACGTGAAACTGGTGCGGTCCGCGCCGAAGTGCACGGACTTTATTCCTGTTATATCCTCCAGTCTGGGGTGGAAAGAACTACGGAAACATCAATCAATATTGTACATATTTTTTCAAAAAAAGCAAAGTTCTTAATTTGTCCTTAATTCTTAATTTATTTTAGTTAGTGATACAATTATTAATAAGATGAAAAAAGGTTTTAAAATTCTTGTAGTTTTATTTATTCTCGGAGCGCTATATCAATTTCGTTTTGAATTAAATACACAATTTTCATCACTCTCGGACAAGACGCGTATTGTTTTCGATGCATTTTTTGCACCCGCTCCTTGTACCAAGCCGATAGACTATACTTTGGGCAATTTTGATACGAAGTTTAATATTTCTAAAAGTTATTTTTTGAGTGCCTTGGCTGATGCAGAAACTATCTGGGAGAAACCGCTGGGCCTTAACTTATTTGCTTATAAGCCGATAGATACAAAAAAAGATAATTTAAAAGTTAATCTTATTTATGATTATCGCCAAGAAGCGACTTCTAAATTAGCGGGGCTCGGTATCGTCGTGAAAGATACCAGAGCTTCATATGATATGTTGAAAGCTAAATTTACCGAACTCAAAACACAATATACAAAATCAGTAGATACTTTTAATGCACGGGTGCAATCTTTTAATCAGAAAAAACAAATTTACGAACAAGAAGTAATTTCTTGGAATGAGAAAGGTGGAGCTCCGCAAAAAGAATTTGATCAATTACAAGCAACCAAGTTGGCATTGGATAATGAAGCAAAAACATTGAAAAATTTGCAAACTAATTTGAATAATATGGTAGAAGAAATAAATGCAATGGTAGTAGTATTAAACCGCTTGGTGTCAACGCTAAATTTGTCTGTAGATAAATACAATACCGTCAGTACTTCTCGTGGAGAGTCTTTTGAAGAAGGAGTGTATTCGAGCGATGGAATAAATCATGAGATAGATATTTATGAATTTAGTAATAGAGAAAAGCTCGTGCGCGTACTCGCGCACGAGCTGGGCCACGCCTTGGGTTTGGACCATTTAGAAGATCCAAAAGCAATAATGTATAAGTTTAATCAAGGAAATACCGAAAAATTGACCGCAACTGACCTAAATGCGCTCAAAATTAAATGCGGAATAAAGTAATATTTACCCCAGCTTGCTCCTCAATTGTGTTTTCTACTTTCGTGTTATAATTTAATTATTATTAATTAACTATGAATTATTGTTATGGATACTACAATTTTGGTTGCGAAAATATTTGGAATCTATTTAGTAATTAGTGGTTTATTTCTCATTATCAAAGGCAAAACAATGGCCCATATACTGAAAGATTTTTTTGATCATCCAGCTGTCGTTTATTTATCTGGAGTGATTTTGATTTTCTTATCATCAATGTATCTTTTGCAATACAATATCTGGCAGGGGACAGTACAAACCATCGTCACCATTTTCGTTTGGTTGGTTTTCATTAAGGGTTTGTCGTATTTATTTTTTCCGGGACAATTAAATGATATGGTTGCAAAAAAGTTAAAGGGTCCTCTCGTTGTGTATGGTATCATTGCTATCCTCGTCGGCTTATATTTATTTTCCTTGAATTAGAGTGCTTAATTATATTCATGTGAAAGTCAAAGTAGGTGCGAAGAAAGAAGGGATAAAACCCGTCCGCTCTAAGGCATCCGGGCAGGAATCTAAAGACCATTTTGTTGTTTCAGTGAAAGAAAAAGCCGAACGCAATATGGCGAATACTCGCGTCATCGAACTCGTGGCAGAGCATTTTAAAGTGCCGAAATCCAAAGTCCGCATTGTAAATGGACACCATCATCCGAGCAAGCTTTTGGT
>CAYHDS010000034.1:0-5219 GCA_964355475.1 uncultured Candidatus Saccharibacteria bacterium | reverse complement strand
TCATCTTTTACAAGATGAGCTAAAAATATATGGAAATACCACAAGAATATAGAAAGAATTTGTACTTGGTTATACTTACTTTTTTTATTATTTTATCACTTTTCTTGGTAGCTAGATTTTTTTCAGAAGTTCGCTCTTATGGAATGATGGGTAGTCGTGAAGCCAATGTAATTACTGTTTCAGGTCATGGAGAAGTCCAAGCTGTACCAGATATTGCAAATGTTTATTTTACTATTTCAAAAGATGCTAAAACTGTGAAAGAAGCGCAAGACATGGTGGCGAAAATTGAAAAGAGTTCGATTGATTTTTTGAAAGGAGTAGGAGTAGGAGAAAAAGACATCAAAGCTGACAATTCTTCTTTTTACCCTAAATATGAATATAAATATGATACTAAAATCATGATGCCTTGTACGCAATATGGTTGTCCACCACAAGGAGGTAATAATGTAATTGTCGGATATACTGCGTCGGAGAGTATCACAGTAAAAGTTCGCAATACTGATGAAGTGGGTAAAATTATGCAAGGTTTGGGTACCTTGGAAGTCTCACAATTAAGTGGTCCTGCCTTTGCTATAGACAATGAAGATGCACTCAAAGCTGAAGCCAGAAAAAAAGCGATTGAAGAAGCAAAAGGAAAAGCAGCCGTTTTGGCTAAAGATCTGGGAGTTAGATTGGGCAGAGTGGCAAACTTCAGTGAAGGAGGAAATTATCCCGTTCCAATGATGTATGGAAAAACAGCTATGATGGATTCTGCTACGAGAGAATCTGCTCCTGCACAAATTCCCAAGGGTGAGAATACAATTAGTTCAGATGTTACTATTACTTACGAAATAAGATAATTGACTCTTTGAGACAAAAATAGTAGTATTAAAAAAGCCCTACGAGGGGCTTTTTTAAAAATCCTTATAAATTTACTTGTCCCGTTAGAAAATCAGCGGGAAAAGAAATATCAATAAGATTTTATTAATTTAATTTTCTAATGGGATGTCAAAAATCACTGAATATATCAAAGAAACAAAAGGTGAACTAAAACATGTTATTTGGCCTACTCGAAATCAGACTCTCTATTACACGTTGATTGTTGTAATTTTATCTGTACTTTTGGCTTACTTTTTGGGTATTTTTGATTTTATTTTTGGAAGAGTTTTGGAAAAAATAATTTCACCTTAATTTTTTTATGTCTAAACAAGAAACCGAAGGAACAAGAAGTTGGTACGCTATTCATACCTACGCGGGTTATGAAAATGTTGTTTTACGTAATTTAAAACAACGTATTGATTCATTGGGAATGAATGAAAAAATTTTTAACGTTATTGTTCCAGTTGAAAAAAAAATAAAGATCAAGGGTGGTAAAAGAGTAGAAGTGGAAGAGAAAATTTATCCTGGTTATGTTTTAGTTGATATGATTGTAACTGACGATTCTTGGTATGTAGTACGCAATACTCCGAGAGTGACTGGTTTCGTCGGCGCAGGAGTTAATCCAGTTCCGCTTAAAAAAGAAGAAGTGGATTTTCTTTTTAGTAAAATGGATGCTGGCACCGCAAAACATAATATCACTATAGCACTAGGGGAAACAGTTAGAATCATTGATGGTCCCTTCAAGGATCTTGAAGGTAAAGTAAATTCTGTCGACAATGAACGCGGTAAGGTAAAAGTATTGGTTTCAATGTTTGGTCGTGAAACTCCAGTTGAACTAGATTTCTTGCAAATTAAGCAAATTTGAGCTAATGTATAAATTCCGATGGCAAAAAAAATAACTAAAAAAATAAAACTACAAATTCAAGCGGCCAAGGCAACTCCTGCGCCACCACTGGGTCCTGCGCTCGGTCAGGCTGGTATAAACATTGGAGATTTTGTTACCAAGTTCAATGCTGCTACCCAAAAAATGGTTGGCGATAAAGTATCTGTGCTTATTCATGTTTATGAAGATCGTAGCTATGATTTTGTTGTAAAGACACCCCCAGTTACTGGACTTATCTTAAAAGCAGCAGGAGTAGAAAAAGGTTCAGGTAAAAATGCTTCTACAAAGGTTGGCAAAATTACTCGTGCCCAAGCCCTTGAAATAGCCAAGAAAAAAATGAAGGATTTAAATTATAAAGATGACGAAGGAGCAATCAATATCGTCGCCGGTTCTGCTCGTTCAATGGGGATAGAGGTGAAATAATAAAAATTCTAAACAAGAAAAGCCGACACGAAAGTGTTGGCTTTTTTATTGTCTCGGTAGTATATTAAAAGAGTGAAAAAAACGACTAAAAAAGTTACGAAGCACAAAAGACCTACTTGGGATGAATACTTTATTGGCATGGCAGATTATGTTGGCACTCGTGGTACATGTGATCGGGGACGTTCGGGAGCGATACTCGTTAAAGATAAGAGGATTTTAGCTACTGGGTATGTGGGCTCACCGATAGGAATAGCTCATTGTGATGACGTGGGGCATGAAATGCATACACTTACCAGAGAAGACGGCACTATTTCTCGTCACTGTTTACGCACAGCTCATGCTGAGTTGAATGCCGTAGCCAACGCCGCCCGTTTCGGTGTGGCTATAGACGGGGCTACTTTGTATTGTAAAATGGTTCCTTGTTATACTTGTGCAAAAACAATTATTAATGCTGGTATAAAGCGAGTAGTTGCTATGAAAGATTATCACGCGACAGCACAGTCAAAAATTATTTTTAAAAAATCTGGAACGAAGTTAGAAATTATAAATAAAGAAATAGAGCCATATAAAGACCAATAATTTATGATTGATTTTAAAGAATTACAAAAAGAAGTTATGCGAAATAAGTTGGAGAAAGGTTTCAACACCACCGACACGGCACTTGAATTTTGTCGTGCTCATGAAGAGCTCTCTGAAGCATTTTCTAAACACAACAAAGGTCAACCAGGAGTGGCTGAAGAGTTTGCCGATGTGATGATTTTTATTTTAGGTATGTGTGAAAAGTTTGGTTTTGATATGGAAAAAGAGTTGGTTAGAAAAATCGAAATCAATAAGAAAAGAAAATATAGGAAAGAAAAATCTCCAGAAGGTAAAGATGTCTTTATTCGAATTAAAACCGACGAAGATCCCTAGAAAATTTAGATAAACTTCTCGTAAATGGAAAAAGTATAATTGAAAGGATTCGTTGAATCCTTTTTGTGTTCTTCGTGCTTAATTTCATTCCAGACTATTGGAATAATTTCTGGGAAATATGTATCTGCTTCTTTGTCCTCCATATCGACGTGAGTGATGTAAAGCCTGTCTACTTTTTCAATACTTTGTTTATATATTTGTCCTCCACCGATAACGAAAACCTCTTCATTGGTATTTTTAAAAGAAGCCAGAGTGTCTTCTAACGATTTTGAAATTTCTACTCCTTCAGCTTGGAAACTGTCCTCACGTGTAACCACGATATTGCGACGATTGGGAAGTGGTCGGCCGATGGACTCGAAAGTTTTCTGCCCCATGATAACAGTGTGCCCCCTAGTCGTCTCGCGAAAATGCTTCATATCTGCAGGAAGATTCCAAAGAAGGGTATTCTTTTTCCCTAATTCATTATTTTTACCAATTGCAGCTATAAGTGAAATCATAAATTATACAGCTATTTCAAATGATATTCTGGGGTGGCTTTCGTAATTTAGAAGTGTGGTGTCTTCTGTTTTCCAATCAAATATTGAAGACCACTTTGTTGTCTCGATTTTTGGTAATGGATATTTATTTGGATCTCTCGAGAGTTGTTCTTTAGCACCTTCCACATGATTTTCAAAAAGATGAACGTCGGCCAAGAATCCAACGAGTTTTCCTTCTTGTAATCCTGATTCTTTTGCAAGTAAGCTCAAAAGCAGAGCATAACTAGCTATATTGAAGGGGAGACCGAGCATTGTGTCTACCGAACGTTGATTCCACATCAAATTTAATTTTCCATTTATGGTGGTGACTTGAAAAGAATAGTGACAAGGAGGCAGAGCCATCTCATCTAATTGGAGAGGATTCCAGGCATTCACAATCATTCTGCGATCGCGTGGATTTGTTTTTAATATTTCTATTAATCTTTTTAATTGATCTACTCCTTTACCAGTGTAGTCAGTATCAAAGTTTTCGTATTTGGCATTAAAGTGTCTCCACTGGAATCCATAGATTGGTCCCAGGTCTCTTTCTTCCAACATTCTTTTTTTTGACTCGGCATCGTGTCCGTAAGGGGCTTTTTTAGGACTTGCCCATTCGTCCCAAATATGATTATTTCTATCTAATAGCCATTGTTTATCAGTAATACCATTTATAAAAAATTCTAGTTCAGTGGCTATCAAACGAAAGGGCATTTTTTTGGTTGTCAGTAGGGGAAAGCCTTTTGACATATCATGTTCAAAAATAGCTCCAGCTATGGTATACGCATCTGTGCCTTGGCGGGTAACAACCTTCTCACCATTTTCCAAAACATTTTTTACGATATCTAAATAAACTTTCATGATTCTAGTATAACAATAAACGAGGAGCATAAACAAATTTATTTGTTTAATGTCCGAGTGCCATTGTTATATGGTACTCCATATAACTTTTTTATTTAGATTAAAAAACATTGACAATATGACAGTATAATGCTATTCTGCAAACATCATTCTCAGCTTTACATATTGGGAGTGACCCATTATGTACACATCTCATAAAGCATCTCCTAAAAAATTTGGGAGCCATACTTCTTCGTTTAAAACGCCTGCCCGCCGTTCTTTTGGTGGTACATCTCGTTTTGGAGGAGAAAGAAAGCCTGTCCGCGTAGGTGGGTTTAATAGTGCTCAACCATCTTTTAAAAGAGGAGGGGGTCACCGTCAAGGCGGGGCAAGTAAGAAAAGATTCAGAGGAGATCGAATAGATTTTTCGCGTTTTATAAAAAAGGCAGAACATGTAGCCGAGAAAGCTTATTTACCCAAATATAATTTTTCCGATTTTCCTTTTAGCCCTGAGCTTCATAAAAATATTGCTCGAGCAGGATATATTTCTCCTCGACCAATTCAGGACCAAGCGATACCTACATTACTTGAAGGACGTGATGTTTTCGGTATGGCTAACACTGGTACCGGCAAGACAGCAGCTTTCTTATTGCCCTTGATTGATAAAATTTCAAAAACTAAAGGCCAGAATAAAAAAGAAACTGTTTTAATAATGGCGCCGACTCGCGAGCTCGCACTTCAAATCGAAGCAGATTTCAAAAAATTAGCTTTCGGTTTCGGTATGTTCTCTG
>CAYHDS010000033.1:0-5405 GCA_964355475.1 uncultured Candidatus Saccharibacteria bacterium | reverse complement strand
GATGATTTTGGGTTTTATGAGACTATAAAAGTTCCAGCACCCACATGGTGTCCCGAATGTCGGGCAATGCGTAGATTAATTTGGCGCAATGAAAGATCTCTTTATCACAACGTATGCGCTTTTTCTGATAAAAAAATTATTTCAATTTTTTCTCCAGAAACAAAACTTACAGTTTATGAAAGAGATATTTGGTGGAGTGATAAATGGGACAGACTTGCCTATGGGAAAGAATATGATTTTTCAAAACCATTTTTTGAACAATTTAAAGAGCTCATGTCGAAAGTTCCTTTGGCAAATGTGGGCAATACAAACTGTGTAAATAGTGAATATGGAAACCACAATGTGGATTTAAGAAATTGTTATCTTGTTTATGGCTCTTATACGGGAGAAAATGTTTATTATGCGCAGGGAGCGATGGATGTGAGAGATTCTTTTGATTTATATTCTGTCATGAAATCCGAACAATGTTTTGAGGATACTCTTTGTGGTGGACTTTATAAGACTTATTTTAGTCACGATAGCGATGATTGTATTAATTCTTTATTTTTAACATCTTGTATTAATTTACAAGATTGTTTTGCTTGTATAAACCTTCGTCATAAAAGTCATTGTATTTTCAATAAACAATATAGTAAAGAAGAATATGAAAAAAAACTTGCCACTTATGATTTCGGTAGTTATAAAGCATTAGAAAAATTTAAAAAAGAATATAATGATTTTATTAAAACTCAATTTAGACGTTTTGCTTATATTAATAAATCGGTAAATGTAACTGGAGATAATGTGATAAATTCTAAAAATAGTCGGATGATTTTTGATGTTTTTTGGGAAGTACAAGATTCTAAATATTTAGCCCACAATGGAGGCTTAAAGCATTGTTATGACGGTTATGGGACAGGCAATGGAGAATATATTTATGAGAGTGTAGATACGGGCATTGATGCTTCGATGAACCTTTTCGGTGTTCTGACTCACGGATGTCTGGAAACTAGGTACACTTATATGTGTTACAGTTCCAACAATTTATTTGGTTGTGTCGGAATGCAAAAAGAAAATTATTGTATTTTAAATAAAAAATATTCAAAAGAAGAATATCACAAACTTTTACCAAAAATAATTGAACATATGAATACGATGCCCTATGTGGATAAAAAGGGTAGAGTCTATAAATATGGAGAATTTTTCCCAATTGAGCTTTCTCCCTTTTATTACAATGAAACAATTTTGCAAGATTACTATCCGATGACTAGAGATGTGGTAGAGAATTATGGTTTTAGATGGAAAGAGAGAGAAAAAAGAGATTATAAAATAAAAATAAATGCAAGAGATTTACCTGATCATATAAAAGATGTGGATGAATTTATTGTAGATAAAGTTATTGGGTGTATGCATGGTGGGTCTTGTAATCAGCAATGTACCGAAGCTTTTAAAATACTTCCTCAAGAACTTCAATTTTATAAAAAAAACAAGTTAGCTCTCCCACGACTTTGTCCCAATTGTCGCCATTTTGAAAGACTAAAGAAAAGAAATCCATTAAATCTCTGGCACAGAAATTGCATGTGTGATAGAGAAAAACATGAACATAAAGGGAAATGCAAAAATGAATTTGAAACTTCTTATGCGCCCGAACGGTCTGAAATAGTCTATTGTGAGAAATGTTATCAGGCGGAAGTGTATTGAATAATCGATAAATAACTGGTAAAATATGGAGTACCATATATCAATGGCGCTCGGACATTGAATAAATGGCTTTATTCATGCTCCTCGCTTATTGATATAAAAACAATTATGACAAGACAAAATCGAGTACAGATAATAAAATATGGACCACCTCCACCAGAGTTACCGGTTTTTGGGAAGGTTAAACCAGAGGAGGTTTCTTTTATTGGACGGACGAATTATGTCGCTTCTTTGGAAGAAAAGAAGTTTATTTTTGGTATTAAGCGAATAGACCGCCGAAGACACCTTTATATACTCGGAAAGTCTGGTGTTGGCAAATCTAAATTGTTAGAGCTTTTGATTAGACAGGATATTACTTATGGTCATGGACTTTGCTTGATTGATCCACACGGTGATGAATTGGATGCGATATTGGATTATATACCGAAAGAGCGAATAGAAGATGTCTGTATTATTGATCCGACTGATGTTAATTTTCCAGCCTCTTTTAATCCATTGGCCAATATTGATCCAATGTTTAAATTTCAACTCACGCAGGGTTTAATCGAAGTATTTCAGAAACAATTCGGAGCAAACTGGACACCTCGTCTTGAGCACGTTTTTCGTTTTACTTGTTTAGCACTTTTGGACTATCCGCATGCCACAATGAGAGGAATGATCTCTATGTTGACAGATAGAAATTATAGACAAAAAGTGGTGGAGTATATTACAGATGATATGGTAAAAAGATTCTTCGCTATTGAATTTGCAGACTGGTCGGAGAAATTTGATACGGATGCAATTATTCCACTGGTAAACAAGCTTGGACAGTTTCTCTCTGACCCCCTTCTTCGTAATATATTTGGACAGAAAGAAAACAAAATAGACATAAGTAAACTGATGAATGAAAAAAAGATTATTCTCATTAACATTTCTAAAGGTCGTCTGGGTGAAGAAAACTCTTCTTTTTTAGGTTCTATATTTTTAACAAAAATAAAACAAGCAGGAATGGAACGTGCAGCTATACCAGAGAGAGATCGTGTGGACTTTTATCTATATGTTGACGAGTTTCAAAATGTGGTGACGCAAACATTTGAAAATATTTTGTCAGAGGCTAGAAAATATGCTTTAAATTTAACCATTGCCCACCAATATGTCGGTCAAATTATTACTCGGGTACATCAAGCCGTACTTGGTAATTGTGGTAGTGTTATTACTTTTCGTGTTGGTGGTGAAGATGCAGTTAAAATGAAACCTGAATTTGCTCCACTTTTCGATGTAAAAGATATGATTAATTTGGCGGTGACTGAATTTTATATAAAAATGACAATTGATGGAGAATCTTATGATCCATTTTCAGCGGAAACTCTTCGAGTGCTTCCACCCACGCATCCTTCTTATCGGCAAGAAATTATCGATGCCTCACATAGAAAATATTCAATACCAAAAGATGCTGCGGCTAAATTAATTGCTGAGGAAGAAGCTACCATCATAAGAAGTTCAGAAGAAAAAGCAATTATTGAGGGCAAAACAAAAAAGAAACATAAATCTGGAGATGAAGAAGAGGGGGAGGAAGAAGAAATAAAAACTACAAAAGAGGCAGAACCGATGATATAATTGCATTTGACCAAATTGTTTTTCTACGTATAATAACCCTATGTCAAAAGACTATTACAATATATTAGGAGTTAATAAAGGGGCATCAAAAGACGAAATAAAAAAGGCTTTTTATAAATTGGCGCATAAATATCATCCCGACAAAAAAGAAGGTAATGAAGCAAAATTTAAAGAGGTAAATGAAGCCTATCAAGTGCTTTCTGATGAATCTAAAAGGTCAAAATACGATCAATTTGGCTCTAATTTTGAAAATATAAGTGGTGGGCATGGTCATGGGGCAGGAGGATTTGAAGGCTTTGACTTTAGCAATTTTTCTGGAGGTTTCCAAAATGCTGGATCGGAATTTGATTTTGGAAATTTGAATGATATTTTCAGTGACTTTTTTGGTGGTGGAAGTGACCGAACGCAAGCTCGTCGCGGGCGAGATATTTCTACAGAAGTGCAAATTCCTTTTGTTGATTCAATCTTTGGTACCACGAGGAAAATTTTAATTACTAAAATTTCTAAATGCTTAACTTGTGATGGTTCTGGCGCAAAACATGGATCTTCTATGATAACTTGCAAACATTGTAATGGCCAAGGAAAAATTCATGAAATGAAAAGAACAATTTTTGGGACAATTTCTAACACAAAAATTTGTGAAGCTTGTCTTGGATCCGGTGAAGTGCCAAAAGATCCTTGCGATAAATGTAAAGGCAAGGGTGTGCTTCGTCGCGAAGAAGAAATTTCTATTGTTATACCTTCTGGTATTCGTGATGGTGAAATGATTCGTATGGGAGGTATGGGTGAAGCAGTAGCTAAAGGAACTGCAGGTGATTTATATATAAAAATAAATGTAGCGACTCACCATGTATTTAAAAGAGATGGGCATGATTTGGTGATGAATTTAAATTTAAAACTCTCAGATGCTCTTCTCGGTACAAAATATCCGATTGAGACGCTTGATGGAAATATTGAGGTTACTATTCCAGAAGGTGTGACTATGAATGAAATACTGCGAGTAAAAGGTAAAGGTGTGCCCGTGTCAAAAGGTAAAAGAGGAGATTTACTCATTAAATTAAACATAAAACTTCCCAATAAACTTTCTCGCTCATCCCGCGCACTTATAGAAGAACTCAAAAAAGAAGGAATATAGTCATAAGTGGTTATTGTCTCCCAGTAAAACTTAGAACTCTGCTATCGCAGAAATATAAGTAAAAACAAAATGAACCAAGAAACTAAAATATGTCAGAACTGTAAACGAGATTTCATTATAGAAATAGATGATTTTAATTTTTATGAAAAGATAAAAGTTCCACCACCCACATTTTGCCCTGAATGCCGAACGATACGTAGATTTTTATGGAGAAATGAGCGAGCGTTATATAAACGTTCCTGTAATGCACCAGGACATACAGAAGAAATAATCTCTATGTATTCGCCTGATGTACCTGGCATAATTTTTGATCAAAAATATTGGTGGACCGACGGATGGGATCCATTGCAATATGGGAAAGAATATAATTTTAATGTGCCATTCCTGGCTCAGTTTAAAGAATTAATGGAACAAACTCCGTTATCGGCTCTACAAAATGTAAATTCAACCAATAGTGAATGGTGTAATCCCGCAGTAGATAATAAAAACTGCTATCTTTCTTTTGCTGCAACAAAAAATGAAAACGCCAACTATTGCGACAGAATAGCCAATTGCCAAGACTCCCTTGATCTTTATGTGGGTAATAAAACTGAATTAAGTTATTCTTCTTTATTTATCGAAAACTGCACGAAAGTTCATTTCAGTATGCATGTAAGAAATTGTATCGACTCATATTTTCTATATGATTGCAATAATTGTAGTGACTGTATCGGATGTGTGAATCTTCGTAATAAACAATTTCATATTTTTAATCAGCCATACACCAAAGAAGAATATCAAAAAGAAAAAGAAAAACTCGCACTCGGTACTTTTGAAGGATTAAAAAAATTACAAAAAAAATTTCAAGAATTTCGCTCTAGTCTTCCTTGTCGTCATGCTCATATGATAAATACCGTTAACAGCACTGGAGACAATTTGGAAAATGTTAAAAATGCGCGTTTTTGTTTTGATATATTAAATGGTATGGAAAATTCTAAATATTGCATCTGGGGAG
>CAYHDS010000032.1:2328-5412 GCA_964355475.1 uncultured Candidatus Saccharibacteria bacterium | reverse complement strand
TCTTCTTTTACTAATTTTTTCAAAAATTCTAAATCTGTTTCCCCCATATTTTCTGCCATTTCATCTATCAATTTCGGCGCATAACGTAAAATTATGGCTATTCGAAATTTCTCTATAATGAGCTTAAAATAGAGTTTCATATCTAAATTTATTTCAGAAGCTTTTCGTACAGCTACAATTCCCTTCTCAACATTTTTTTCCGCAATTGCCGAAATAAAATCGTTTACTAAAATTGCTTTCGGCGCACCAGTAATTTTTTCTACATCTTCTCTTTTAATTTTTTTACTCTTACTGAAATTTAAAACCTTTTGCAATTCCCCTAAAGCATCACGAAACGAGCCATCTCCAAGTATTGCTAAAAGTTCAGCACTGCCAGCATCTAATTCAAAACCTTCTTTTTTTGCCACATCAAGTAACATTTTTTTAGAAATTGTATCATTTGCTTTTTTAAAAACAAAAACCTGACAGCGAGAAATTATAGTTTCTGGCACTTTATGAAGTTCAGTGGTAGCTAAAATAAAAATTGCATGCTTGGGTGGTTCCTCTAATGTTTTAAGTAATGCCCCCCAAGCATCCTTTGAGAGCATATGCACCTCATCAATAATGTAAACTTTATATTTTGAATCAAAGGGTAATACTCGCACACCATCACGAAGCTCTTTTATGTCTTCAATTCCCCTATTTGAGGCAGCATCTATTTCATACATATCATTAGCGGATACACCAATATTAGTAGCGAAAATTCTAGCAAGAGAAGTTTTACCAGTGCCTCTAGAACCCACAAAAAGATAAGCATGAGAAACTTTATTGCTCTTTACTGAGTCTTCCAATACATCTACTATATGATCTTGCCCTAAAATTTCATTCCATTTATTGGGCCGATATTTACGATATAATGCCAAATCGTGCATTTGTTTAGTATATTACACTTTTATTATTTTTGGAATAACACTTTTTGTAGGGGTTTCGAATGCGACGGCATGAGAACTTCAGGATTTTTTAAGCTTCAAAAAATCCGTACCGAGAAAAAGTTATTATTTCAAAAAATCTTTTATTATCTTTTTTATTTCTTTTGAATTTTCGGCTTCCATTAATTTCATTCGGAGTTCTTTTGCCCCTTCGAAACCATTTACATAAGCTTTGTAATGTTTCTTCATAATAGCAAAATTTTTATGTTCACCCAGCATTTTCTCAAAAAGTTTCGTATGTTCAACCATTACTTTTAGTTTTTCTTGAAGCGAAGGAACGTATTGAGAAAAGCCTTTCGCAGGCTGGCGAGCCGAGAAGTTCGCTGGTGTAGCAACACCAGATAGATTGCTTTTCGAAATATGTTCCAAGCGCAAAGGAGAAAATAGCCAAGGATTACCAAAAATTGCTCTGCCCAACATCACACCATCGCAATTTGTTTCCTTACATTTCCTCCTAGCGTCGTCAATGTCTACGACATCACCATTGCCAAAAATTAAAGTCTTTTTCTTCATTTCGTCACGAATCTCAACTATTCTTTTCATCACTTCCCAATGTGCTGGCACAAGAGACATTTCTTTTCTTGTTCGCAAATGCACTATCAGTACTGCTAAATCTTCATTCAATAATTCTCTAATCCATTTTTCATCTAAAGAATTGCCATTGTAACCAATACGAGTTTTTACAGATATGGGTAAATTTGGTGCCCCCTTTTTTGCAGAGATAATTATTTCTCGTGCAAGTTTTGGATCTTTAATCATCGCTGCTCCAGCACATTGTTTTTCTATGCTTTTGTCGGGACAACCCATATTAATATCTACACCATCGAAACCAAGTTTTTGACATAAAGCTGATGCTTCTTTAATATTATTTACATTCGAACCAAAAATTTGTGCCACAATAGGGTGTTCATTTTTACCATATTTCAAGTCAATCAATAGTTTTTTTCGCGCCTTGAGGTGAGCTAGACCATTAGCTGACACGAATTCTGTCCAAAAAACATCAGGTTTCCCATATTTGACAATTATTTGCCTAAAAGCGCAGTCGGTGACATCAGCCATTGGAGCTAATACCATAATTGGTTTCTTTAATTTTTCCCAAAATCCCAAATAATTCATTAGAACTTAAAATATACCTTATTTCCAAATCTTAAATCAATGTATTGCATAGAAGAATATTTATTTTTGAAATCAGATTTTAGAGGTTCAGTAAACATAGCTGCTCTTAGATTTTCTGATAACTTATCTAAATCAAAATTATTTTTAAAAATTATTTTTGGAGCTTCTGGTGGTAATTTATTAGAAGAAAGATATATTTCTATATCCCCGTCATTTTTCACATAAAGAGAAGTGGGTTTTATACCCATATTAATAATGTTATTTTTAAAAGATATAATTTTTTCAAAAATTTCAGGAGAAAAATAAGAATTCGCTTCTGGTCCAAAAAATTTAAAATACACAACACCAGAAAAATATGGAGCCAAATCAAAAATGTAACCACTTTCATCCACAAAATAACATGGAGATTCTTCATTTGATGGAATAATCGAAGGTAAGTTTTCTCCACAATAAATATATTTGCCTTCCCTTTCAGACACAGAAATAGCAAGGGTATTAGCTTCCCCTAAACTTATAGAAATATCTTTCAATCTTTTAAATTTAGAAACTAATTCTTGTTTAATTGTATTTTTGGGAAGTAATAAAAAATTAGACCTTGGAAAAAAATATAAATAATGACCTTGAAGGTTGTTTTTTACTACATCATTTATGAGTTCTGTATCTACGATTTTATTGCCAGTAATTTTTATTTCAAAAATATTTAGTTTATTTAAGCGAGAGATAAAAACTAAAATAATAAACAATACTAAACAAACAAAAACGGAGAATAAAATTTTATTTAATACAATTCTACGTCTATGTTTTTTTAATTCCAAAAGACGAGGGGAATTTAAAATATCTCTTTTTTTCATTATTAATTTTATTTAATAAATTCTTTTCCACCCATATATTGACGCAAAACCTCGGGAATCTTTATTGAACCATCAGCCTGTTGGAAATTTTCTACTATCTGACAAATTATACGAGGCATAGCGAGTGCTGTATTGTTCAGTGAATGAAC
>CAYHDS010000032.1:0-2228 GCA_964355475.1 uncultured Candidatus Saccharibacteria bacterium | reverse complement strand
GAAGCTTCACATAAAATTACTTGTTCGTATTTTAGAAATTCATGAATTCGAAATATTCCCTTGGTATCTTTTCCGTGACTTCCCGCTTCACGTCGAAAACACGGAGAAAAAGAAAAGAATTTTATCGGAAGATCTTTTTTATCCAGAATTTCATTCATATAGTAGCCCATGGTAGATACCTCGGCTGTTCCAGCAAGATATTCATGATCTTGAGTTTTATATAAATCTTCTTCACCTTGCGGTAAATATCCAGTACCGATAAATGATTCCCGACGAAGTAATGATGGAACAATCATTGGAATAAATCCTTCACGATTCATAAAACGATCTTCAACGAAACGCTTAAGGGCCCATTCTAAACGAGCTCCATCTTGCTTCATAAAATATCCACGAAAACCAGCAACTTTAGAACCCCGTTCATAGTCTGCCATATCATGCGAGAGCATTAGTTCTACATGGTTTTTGGGAGTAAAAGAAAATTGTGGTTTTTTCCCCCAAGCTCGAACTTCGACATTTTGCTCATCACTGTCCCCTTCAGGTACTGAAATATCGGGAACATTAGGAACGTGAAGCATCAAAATTTGCCATTCTTCTATTATCTTTTTTAATTTTTCTTCTTTTTCTTTTATATCTTCTTTAACCGCTCGCATTTCTGCAATTAACTGAGTTTTAAGAGTGGAATCTTGATCCCGAGCAATATCATTTGAAACTTTATTTACTTCACTACGAAGTGTTTCTATTTCCTTAAGTTCTTCTAGTCTTGCATCATCGAGAACAAGCAATGCTTCAATATCAACATCAATGTGCTTTTTCTTGGCGCCAGCTTGTACAATATCTTTATTTTCACGTATAAACTTAATATCTAACATATATGTCCATTGTATATTAAACTTGATATAATGTGAAGCAGGGAAAAAAGTTTTTAAGGGGGTTTTGTGAGCGTCGGCGAACAAACTTCAGGATTTTTTAAGCTTCAAAAAATCCGTACCAGCAAAAATATTTTTCCCTGCCAAATATGCAAATTAGAAAATTAGAGAAAAAAGAATTTCCAAAAGCTCTTCTGGAAATTCCACAACCGCCAGAAAATCTTTATGTAATAGGAGAATTACCATCTCAAAATTTAATCCACCTTTGCGTTGTTGGTTCACGTAAATATACTTCTTATGGACGAGAGTGTTGTGAAAAAATAATATCAGGTCTGAAGGGTTACCCTATAGCTATAGTTTCAGGGCTTGCTTTGGGTATTGATGCTATTGCTCATAAAAAGGCACTTTCTGTCGGTTTAAAAACATTGGTATTTCCTGGTTCAGGACTTTCTCCATCTGCAATGTATCCAAAAACTAATGTAGGATTGGCAGAAGAAATTGTGCAAGGTGGTGGATGTTTAATTTCAGAATTTGAACCAAGTTTTAAAGCAACGCTCTGGAGCTTTGGCAAAAGAAATAGATTAATGGCAGGCATTTCTAAAGCTGTACTTATAATAGAAGCAGAAGAAAAATCTGGCACATTAATAACAGCCAGACTAGCTACAGAATACAATAGAGATGTATTGGCAATACCTGGATCTATTTTTTCTTCTAACACAAAGGGCACAAATAGATTAATACGCCAAGGTGCCACACCTATTACTTGCGTAGAAGATGTTTTAGAGGCACTTGGTTTTGAAATAAAGAAAGATAAAGAAAAACAAAAAACACTATTCTTAGACTTATTACCAGAAGAAAAAAGGGTAGTAGAAATATTACGTAATCCAACTCCCCGTGATGAATTAATCCAAGCGATGAAAATGCCAACCCCAGAAGCAAATGCAATACTTTCAGTAATGGAAATCAAAGAATTAATAAAAGAAGAATTGGGAGAAATTCGTAAAACTTTTTAGACTATAATTTACTTAAATTTGCGTTTAAATTATATTTCGTGTAATACTAGATTGGCATGAATCCCGAACGAAATCGCGGACGCATAAAATAAACAAAATTATGAAAACAATAAAATATATTATAAATAATAAAAAGGACAAGAAAGCGTAAGCGTACGCGTCCTATTTCGTACGGGATGAAATTATTAATTGTCGAATCACCGTCAAAAGCAAAAACAATCGAGAAATACCTCGAAGGTGTTTACACTGTGCGTGCTTCTGTCGGACATATTCGTGATTTACCAAAATCTAACAAAATTGCGATAAACGTAGAAGCAGGCTTTGTCCCCCATTATGAAATTTCAAAAGG
>CAYHDS010000031.1:4724-6224 GCA_964355475.1 uncultured Candidatus Saccharibacteria bacterium | reverse complement strand
CCAGTTGGACCATTTCGGTGCTTTTCAATTAAAATTTCAGCAATGTTAGTTTTTTCAGATTCATCTTTGCCTTTATCTTCTCGATGGATGAACATCACTACGTCTGCATCCTGTTCGATAGAGCCCGAGTCACGAAGGTCAGACAAGCGAGGTTTGCCACCACGAGATTCTACTGCACGAGAGAGCTGAGATAAGGCGAGTACTGGTACATCGAGCTCTTTGGCAAGAGATTTGAGTGATCTGGAAATTTCTGTTACTTGATTGACCATTGAGTCATAATTTTTCGAAGTGGTCATAAGCTGTAAGTAGTCTACGATAATAAGGTCGAGACCCTTTTCTGCTTTTAATCTTCTAGATAAAGCTTTCATTCGGACAATAGAATTTCCTGGTTGGTCATCAATATAAATTTTTGCTTTCGCGAGTTTATCCAATGAGTCTCGAAGTAATGAAAATTCTCGGTCTGAAGACAAACGGCCAGTACGTAAATTCCAAGCATTTACTCTGGATTCTGCTGAAAGCATTCTATCTACTAATTGTTGTGAAGACATTTCTAGAGAAAATATAACTACCGATTTTTCATGCTCTACTCCAGCTTTGCGGGCAATATCGAGAGCGAGTGTGGTTTTACCCATGCTTGGTCTTGCGGCTAAAATGACCAAATCAGACTTTTGAAGACCAGAAAGCATCGTGTCTAAATCTTTAAAACCAGTTGGTAGTCCGCGGAGCATGCCCTTATTCTCATGTAATTTTTCCAAGCGTTCATATGCTTCAGGCAGAGCATCTTTTAAATTTATATATTTTTGACTTTTCGGTGAAGAGACAACGCTAAAAACTTTTTTCTCTGCCATATCCAATATGTCATCCATATGATCATCGCCTTCTTCGAAAGCAAGTTCAGAAACATAATCAGCTGCTTCGATTAAACTGCGAAGGACATATTTTTTCTGCACAATTTCCGCATAGTGTTTGACATTTGTTGAAGAGGGAACTTCATTTACTATTTCAGCTAAATATTTATTTCCGCCGATTGCATCAAGTAATTTTTGTTCGCCCAATTTGGTAGACAAAGACAACATATCTATCGGTTCATTTTTTACAGACAAAGTGAGCATTGCTCTGAAAATCATTTTATGTTTTTCGACATAAAAAGATTCTTCGCTGATGATGTCTTCTACTTCATGCATTGCATCTTTGCGGAGCATTATCGAACCCAATACTGCCTTTTCTGATTCAATACTTTGTGGAGGAATTCGAATATTATTGTTTTTTATGCTGTTCGGTTTTTTATTTGCCATTTGAGTTATTCTAGCATGTTGAAAAAAATGTCAAAGCGTAAAAGTGGGCAAAGTTGTTATTAAAATGTGGAAAGCGGAGCAGATACAGCAAAAATGAGTCCGTGTCGGAGCCCTTTAGGGTAAAGCGGCGAATTTTTGCTGTATCTGCGTAGCTATGTTAAAATTAGATTATGTCAAAAAAGGTATTGTTATCAGGTGTTAAACC
>CAYHDS010000031.1:3259-4624 GCA_964355475.1 uncultured Candidatus Saccharibacteria bacterium | reverse complement strand
ACCATTACCACTGTGCCATATTTAGAACGTGCTCACGCTTATAAAGACGCTAAAGCAAAAAATAAAGAAATAAATGTCGGAACCTTTAATTATCCGATGCTTATGGCTGCCGATATTTTACTTTATAATCCAGATGTTGTGCCCGTTGGCCAAGATCAGAAGCAACATGTGGAATATGCTCGTGATACGGCTGAAAAGTTTAATAGAATATTTGGAGAAACTTTCAAATTACCAAAAGAAATTATTATGAAAGATAGAGAAAATATTCCAGGGCTTGATGGACGCAAGATGTCCAAGAGCTACAACAATACCATTCCGCTCTTCGCTTCATATGAAGAAATAAAAAAATGTGTCATGAGTATTGTTACAGATTCGAGCGGAGGAATTCCGCAGAATGTTTATGCTATACATAAACTCATACGAGGAGAAGATGAATTAAAAAAAATATATGAAGAAAAGAAAGGGAACTATAAAGAGCTCAAAGAGTTATTGATTGAAGACTTAGAAAAATTTATTTCCCCAATGCGTGAACGTAGAGAAAAATTTGAGCAAGATATGTCGAATGTACTTCAAATTTTGAAAGATGGTAGAGGAAAGGCAAAAAAAGTAGCAGAAATTAAGATGGAAGAAATACGAGAAAAAATAGGTGTGAAGGTATATTAGAAATGAATTTGCATTTTATTAAATATTTGATATAATACATTCGTGATTATAAATACAACAAAAGCATATGCTTTTCACTGGTTCACCACAGAGCCGGTTGCTTTTGTATTGTAAGTCTACTTATTAAATACTTAAACACGAACTGGCTCTGAATTTATCAGGGTCGTTTTATTTTTATGAAAATTATATTTGATTACAACCGAACAATCTTTAATCCAGAAAAACAAGAATTATATTCAGGCGTTTTAGAATTACTCAACACTCTATCTCAAAAACACGATTTATTTTTAATAAGTAAAAAAGAAGAGGGAAGGCAAGAAACACTAAATAGTCTGGGCATTATTAATCTTTTTAAAAAGGTTGTTTTTACAGAAAAGAAATCTGCAGAACTTTTCAAAGAAATTACAAATAATATGAACGATGTGATTGTTATAGGAGATAGAGTTCGCGGAGAAATAAGTATCGGCAATGAATTGAATTATACAACAGTCTGGATTAAGCAGGGCAAGTTTAGTGAAGAAAAACCTTTAAACGATAGTCAGCAACCGAAACACATAATAAACGATATCAGGGAATTAGAAAAAATTATAAAACAATATGAATAAACAAATTATAAAAATTAATTATTTTTGGCACTATTTTATCTCTTATCTTGAGAGCTGATTTTTGTGCTGTAAATATAAAAACATTACAACCCAAATA
>CAYHDS010000031.1:0-3159 GCA_964355475.1 uncultured Candidatus Saccharibacteria bacterium | reverse complement strand
GGCTGGTATTTGTTCTTTCCCAACACCCACGAGGGTACTAATATGTTCTCCACGGTTCACGAAGTCGTGTCGCAATCTGGTCTCTGGACCAACTCTCGCCGGAGCTCGCACTCCTTCCTCCTTTCACCGAGCGTCTACAGCATCAGCACCGAAGGTAAGCGTGAACTCGATGTTCTGGGCGCCGCACTTGCTACCTGCTTGCTCGGTCTCTCGAACATCGCCGTAATCGCGTATGACCCGCACTTGAACTACAAGGGTGCGTGGAATATGGTCCGCCGAGTCTTCTCGACCGGCGTCCCCGGCGTCTACAAGACACTCCAGGGAATGAATGTCCGCGATATTCCGCGACTCCTCAAGGTCGACCTGATGGTGGATCAAGATGGGAAGTTCAAGATTGCGGAAATCGATGGTCACAACAAGCACGGCGTGGGGTATTCGACCCTCGCCAGGCGTGTCCGCGAGGCCCTGCGCCCCGAAGCGAAGGTTCTGCCGGGCGTCGTTTCGTCTCTCTCACAGGAGATGTCGCGACTCGGACACGAGGAGCTCAAGCTTTTCTACGCCGATCAGGAACGATTCTATGTTCCTGAATTCGAAATCGTGCGGAGCGAGTTCGAGAAGCTCGGCTTCGGCTGTCAGATCATCGATGAGATGAAGACTGACATAGCGAATCTGAGGAGTGGACTGTTCCTCGACTTGCCGTTCTTGAATCACCGCACCGAAATGTATAACGCGATGGTTCCAGCTTACAAGGATGGTGCGGTAAAGTTCGTAATTCCGCCCAAGCCGTTCTTCGGAGCGAAGGGCGTACTCGCCATCTTGCGCAACGATGGTCACGATGAACATCTCGAAGCAATTCTCCGAGCTTTCATCGACAAGCAAACGCTTGAGTTGGTGCGGTCTTACATTCCCGAAACCTGGCTGGTGGGCAAGCAGGCGAACCATGTTGACGAGATGAGGGAACACACTTCGAAGAAGAAGTATGTCCTCAAGGAGTCGATTTCATCGGGAATGAAGGGTGTCTTCTTCTCCGACGAAGTCGAGTTCGATTCCGCTTTTCGTCGAGCGGGTGGACAGAATATGAACTGGGTTTTACAAGAAGAGGTGCGCAATCAAATGCAAACCTTTTCTTACTTCGAGCAGGATGACTGCTCGGTCCGAACTTCGGACGATTGGTTCATGCGAGTTACGGTGCACTACGTCGCTCGAGAGCTCGCCGACATCGTCGTGACCGCAACGCAGAACCGAGCGGTTCACGGAGGCAAGCGTTGTCTCCAGCTCGGCGCTATCGTGGAGTAGGTTTATCGTCCCGTCGGGGACATAACAACGGAGGGTTAGGTGTATGATCTTGCAACCTTGCGTCGCTTGAATAAAGAGGCGAGCAAGAAAGAACGTAGCAAGAACAAAGAACTACGGCGAACTTTCGATGCATGTGGTTCAGAATGTCTGGTATGTTGCTCTAAACTCCAACCCAAGAAGAAAAAGGGAAGGAGTAATCGCTAAGCTTCGCTAGCATTGTATGCGGAGCACATAGGGGGCGGGTCGCTTTTGCGAACCGCCCCCTTTCTCGTGTATGTTTTTTATTTATTTTTATGATAAAATAACGAAGTATGAAAAATAGAATTTATATTAAAGATTTAAAAGATAATGTGGGCAAAGAAATAACCATCGCTGGCTGGGTAGATGTTAGACGTGATCAGGGTAAAATGGTTTTCTTTGATATGCGGGATATGACAGGCCGTGTGCAATGTGTAGTTTTGTCAAAGAAAATAGAAGTCCCGACCGAAGGTCGAGGATCCTCGGTAATAGAAATTGCCGGGAAAATTCGTCCAGAATGGGTACTAAAAGTTACAGGTTTAGTTAAAGAACGTAATGATAAAAATGCAGCACAAGGTGGAGGTGTTGAAATTGAAGTTTTAAATATTGAGGTATTAAACAAAGCCGAGACTCCACCGATAGATATCACCACCGATGGCAATGAAATTGGCGAAGAGCATAGATTGAAATATCGATACCTTGACTTACGTCGTGGACGAATGCAAAAAAATATTCGTAACAGACATAAGGTTGTAAAATTCATTCGAGATTATTTAGATAAAGAAAATTTTATAGAAATTGAAACCCCTTTACTTTCTAAGTCCACTGCTGAAGGAGCCAGAGATTTCATTGTTCCTTCTCGCTTAGAACAAGGGAAATTTTATGCTTTACCTCAAGCGCCTCAGCAATACAAACAGCTCTTTATGGCATCTGGTATGGAAAGATATTTTCAAATGGCGAAATGTATGCGTGATGAAGACTTGCGTGGAGACAGACAACCAGAATTTACTCAACTCGATTTAGAGATGAGTTTTGTAGAAAGGGAAGATGTGATAGCTCTTAATGAAAATCTTTTGATAGCCATCGTGCAAAAATTATATCCAGAAAAAAAGATTCAAGATGTACCTTTTCCTAGAATTTCTTTCAAAGATGCAATGGAGAAATATAATACCGATAGACCAGATCTTCGTAAAGATAAAGAAGATAAAAATACTCTTGCTTTTTGTTGGGTGATAGATTTTCCATTTTTTGAAAAAGCCAATAAAGACAATAATCCACAAGCCGAAGGGGAGTGGACTTTTACTCACAATCCTTTCTCTGGAGCACAGCCAGAATTTGCTGAAGATTTATTAAACAAAAAAAATATTCCCAATATTTTAACCAATCAATACGATATTATATTGAATGGTTATGAAATTGGTGGGGGAAGTATCCGTAACCACAAACCCGAAGCTTTACTAGCAGTTTATGAAATTATGGGTGTACCAAAAGAGCAAGCAGAAAAAAATCTTTTTTATATGCTAGAAGCTTTTCGTTCGGGTACTCCTCCACATGGTGGCATCGCTTGGGGTTTTGATCGCTTAATGATGATTCTTGAAAACGAAATAAATATTCGTGAGGTTATGGCTTTCCCAAAAAATGGCGAAGGAAAAGATTTGATGATGGCTTCACCATCAGATGTTCCAGAAAAACAATTGAAAGAACTTGGTATTAAACTTGTTAAATAAAATGGAACTCAAAGATAAAGTTGTAGTAATTACAGGAGGTAGCAAAGGTTTCGGAAGAGCCATGGCTATTTCTTTTCAGAAAGAAGGCGCACGCGTTGTTGTTTGTTCTAGAAAAGAA
>CAYHDS010000030.1:3291-6327 GCA_964355475.1 uncultured Candidatus Saccharibacteria bacterium | reverse complement strand
AAAACTTAAAGGATTTTTTAGAAACTTTGGTAGCATCTGAAGTTTCGGTAACTTCCGAACCGACACCAGCAGTTATTGCCGTAAGCGAAAAAGCCCCCGATGCTATTGTTACTGCCACAGCAATACCAGAAAATAAGGAACAGGTTCCTACCAAAGAAAAATTATTAGAAAAACTAGGTATGAGTTTAGATAATTTACAAGACCAAAATTTTATTCAACTGGTAGAGCTCAGTGGTGCTTTAAGACGTTTATGGCAAAACAGTAATGCTGAAAACAAAAAACTTATTGATGCTTATTTGACTGAGGTGGACAAATATATTGAACAAAGGGGGATAGAAGAAAACATGAGATTATCGAAAGCAGATTATGAGAAAATTCAAAAAGAATGCGAGGCTGTGGGTATTCGCTTCGGAGAATGGTCAATTTTAACATTACAAAAACTGCAAGAAGCTAGAAGAATATTGGAAGAATACGAAAGACGATTTCCTGGTAATGGAGAAGTAATGATACATCTGGGAAATATAGACAAATATATTTCACAAAAAAATACACCCGAAGAAGCTACAGGTGCTGGAGTAAAAGCTCCAGCAGTAGAGCCTGCACCTGTTGTCGAAAATGGTTGGACTCCGGAAAAAGAAGAAGCGCTACGAACGCTTCGCAAAGAAATAGAAGATTGTAAAAGCACGTTGGGGGTGTTAAAAAATATGAAAGAAGCGCTCCCTAAAACTATTGTCTTGGGACCAAGGGACATTGAACAAGAAATAGAAGAAAATTTAACTCCTACCTTGAAAAAGAAGGGAGCAGTATTAGAAGGACCCATAATAGTAAAGTTTGATGGAGGGAATTTTGTTATAGATATACAAATTAAAAAAACAGTGGTATTCAAAACCTATCACTTAACTATTACTGCAGTTGTTGGTAATTTAGGGGACTCTATCATATTAAAAGAACATTCTTACGGTGGTGATGAAACTGCAATAAACAATGCAAAACCAGACATAGATCCGCGAGTAAAAGAATTGGTACTAACACTTACCCAAGTTATTGAAAAGAAGTACGATAGAAAAATAAGAGGAATGCAGATTAAAAATAATGGATTAGAAGTCGCTTTGGATGCTAAAAAATAAATTATTAATATAATATAAAACATATGTCTTCAGAACAACCAATAACAAGAGAAGAAATTGAGGCAAGAGAAACCTTGATACTTGAAAGACTCGAAAGAGCAACCAGAACCGCAGATGCGTTATCGGCAGAAAAAGCTGCTACGACTGGTGGAAAACCTGCAGAAACTCCAGAAGCTACTATTGCTCAAAAAAATAAACCAGATGCAAGTGGTCAGCCAAAGAAAAAGAGTTGGTTTGAAAGACGCCGAGCAAAGAAAACTGAAGAAGAAGCAATGGAGGAAGATAAAGAAAAAGAACAAACTCCTTTCAATTTTAGGAAAGAAGTAGATGACTTTTTCGCTGATTTAAAATTAGAATCTTTGGTTGGTCCTGAATTTGAAAAACTATCAGGAGCACAAAGACTTTTGGTAATTCGCGGATTAAAACAAAGAGTTGTAGATATTGTAAAATCTAATGCACAAACACAATATTCTGAAGATTTAAAAGCAAAACCTCTTCGGAAAAAAATTTGGGCGGGAATTAAAAAAGAAGGAACATTAAAAAACACCGAAGCAGAAATACTAGCGCAAATCAGAGACACAGATGAGGGTAAAAAACTTCTTGTGAGTGATTTTCAGCAACTAATAAAAATGACAGAAAATAGGGATGTTTTTGTGAACCCAGAAACACGAAAACCAGAAATTATTTTTATTAATCCCGATAATTACACCCGTGATTTAGATAAAGCAGATATTCGAAATTTTAATACAGTTGCAAATAAATTTCGAGAAATGCCTTATGAGTGGGGACAAGAAAAAAGTGGAAAAAATAAAGAGGCGTATGAAAAAGCTAAAAATGAATATGAGGAGGCTCGAATTAAAATTCTAAAAATTGAAGAGTTATCCAGAGGCACAGAAAGTGCAATGATTGAAATGATGCAATTAGACAATATGATTCAAATGGATCAACTTTTAAATACACATCCGGAAGTTGAAAAAGAATTGAATCGTATAGCAGAAACTGCTGATGGGCGCGAACTTATAAAAACTGGACAAAATTTTCTAAAAAGTCTTACGGGAGCCAAAGGAGAGCGTGCAGGTTTAGCAATTGGTGGCTATGCTCTAAGGGCAGGCACAGCAAGTATGGGTCTCTCAATGGGTTTAGCTGCTCCAATAACGGGTGCTATTGTGGGTGGCTTTCGAGGACGAATACGTGGAAAACAAACTCTAGAAGAGAGAAAAATACAAGCAAGACACGGCGTAAAAGATACCAGCAAAGAAAGAATTGCCACTACGGACGCCACCCATCTAGTTCAAAAACTAGAAAAACTAATGGAAGAATTAGATGGGAAAGATCCATTACGAACAGACCCAAAAAAAATAAGTTTATTATCAACAAGGATAGGCCACACTAAGGGTAAAATTGAAAAAGGTGAAGTAAATTTTGGTGACGCAAATTCAGCTTTAGGAAATCAATTCCAATTAATAAATACCCTAAATAGGGCGTTAATAGCAGAACAAAAGTTTTCATGGGGTGCAAATGGAGAAACACAAAATAAAATAAATAGTATGCTTAGCACTGTAGCTGAATTGGTTGAAGAAAAAAATGTGGAAAGAAAAAAAGACTTTCTAAGAAAACAAATGTGGAAAGGTGTAGCTTATGGTGCTGGTTTCGCAACGGCTGGTTATTTCGTAAGAATGGCTGGAGAACATTGGGGTTGGTGGGGTGGACACGGAGCAGAAAATCTAAACCATGGTTCCGCACAACAAAACCTGGACACTAAAATTCCACATGATTCAACTGAAGCAGAAAAAATTCATGCAAGATATTTATGGACCAAATCACATCCTCCTGCTCCCGCATCGGGAGCTGCTACACCTGAACATGCTCCAGAAGTAAGAGCTGGGGCTCCTGTAACACCCGAACGTGT
>CAYHDS010000030.1:0-3191 GCA_964355475.1 uncultured Candidatus Saccharibacteria bacterium | reverse complement strand
TCAGAGAAGGAGGACAAAATTATATTTTTGATTCCAGAGTTCCAATATGGGATCAATTTAGGAATTACGGTTTTGGTGGTGGTAATATTAGCCACGAAGCTATGATGAATATGGAGGCTATTAGAGCGCTACATTTACCTCCAGAATTTGAACAAAACTATTTTGAACTCACTCCAGAAGAAATGGGACAAGTATATGAAGTACATGGCGCTAACATTGCTCACTTGATTCCTGAAGACAAAAGTATAGGTTGGTTGGATATGAGAAATTTAAGTGCAAGGGAAATTTTAAAAGAAGGTGGTGAATATAACACAAATCCAAAATATGCACACTTACGTGACTACTTAGAAACATTAAGAAAAGCAACTAAACTCAAGCCAATCGGGGGACTATTCCGTGGAGAAGAAAGTGTAGGAAAATTCATTGCTCGAGCACTGCAAAAAGCGGAAGATGATGGTGTTTTAAACTTAGTAAAATTAAAATAATTTTGTGATATACTTGTCCCGTACGAAATAGGAAATCTGTAGATTTCTGTACCTAGTGTTTGTTTGTTAGAAATTAATTTAACTTATTAATTTCGTACGGGATTTCAACTATGCAACATCTCTCGGGTCTAAATGATAAACAGAAAGAAGCAGCCATTCACAAAGATGGTCCGCTTCTTATTGTGGCTGGAGCAGGCGCGGGCAAGACCAAAACAATTACGCACCGAATTGTGAACCTCATATTGAGTGGCGTTGCCCCTGAGAAAATTTTAGCTGTCACCTTTACCAACAAGGCTGCCAAAGAAATGCGAGAAAGGATACTAAAAGAGATAGGAAAACACGCCAAGGGTCAAGACAGTATTCCTTTTGTGAGTACTTTTCATTCATTGGGTGTTTATATTATAAAAGAAAATGCACGGATATTGGGACTAACCAAATATTTTTCCATTTTAGACGAGAACGATGCAAATGCCTTAATAAAAGAATCACTGAAAGAGCTCAGTTTAGATCCCAAACAATACGAGCCAAGAAAAATAAAAAACATAATAAGTAGAGAAAAAGGGAAGTTTATACACCTTGCTGACTATACAGAAAATGCAAATGATCCACTTTTGAGCGTAGGGCATATGGGTCAGATAGTGGCGCAAGTTTGGAATCTATATGAAAAGAAAAAAACAGCAGAAAATGCGCTGGATTTTGATGACTTACTCCTCAAAGCCACAAAACTACTCAAAGATAACATTAAAATTAGAAAAATTTATCAGCAAAAATGGGAATATATACACATCGATGAGTATCAGGATACCAATGAAGTGCAATATTTAATGTCGCGAATGTTGTCAGAAAATAATTCAAATATATGTGTCGTCGGAGATGCAGACCAGAATATATATTCTTGGCGTGGGGCAAATTTGAAAAATATTTTAAGCTTTGAAAAAGATTATCCGAAGGCCAAAATTGTATTACTCGAAGAAAATTATCGCTCAACTAAAAATATATTAGAAGCAGCAAATGAGATAATAAAGAAAAATAAATATAGACCTGATAAAAATTTATTTACTGAAAATATAATCGGTGAAAAAATTGGCTTCTACGAAGCACTCGACGAGAATGATGAAGCCGATTTCGTGGCAACAAAAATTTTAGAAATACTAGACAGGGCCAATGATACTTTTTCGAATGGTGACGATGCGAAGCAGGATATCCTGAGAAAAAGTATCATTGGCTCTGGCTCCGTTTCTTCAGATTTTTTCTCCCTACGTACTGCCAAGCAGTTATCCTCGCTCGAAAAAATCAAAGAAAACTACGCCTCACCTGCGAAATTGTCCGAAGTCGCTGTCCTTTACCGCGCAAATTTTCAATCGCGTGCGCTTGAAGAAGCAATGTTACGATACAATATTCCATATCAAGTTCTCGGAGTAAAATTTTTTGAAAGAAAAGAAATAAAAGACACTTTGGGTTATCTTCGCGCCGCACTCAATCCTGAAAGTTTGTCAGATATTAAAAGAATTATAAATTTTCCAACACGAGGAATAGGAAAGGTGACATTGGCAAAAATCTTTGCTAAAAATACAGAAAATTTACCCATCAAAACAAAAATAAAAATAAATAATTTTTACAAATTGCTTGGAGATATTAAAGAAAAAATAGTAACCGAAAAGCCAAGTGCAGTAATAAAATTTGTAGTAAAATATTCTGGTATTGAAGGAGAATTGAGTAGTGGAGGAGAAGAAGAAAATGAGAGATTGGCAAATATAAAAGAGCTCGCGACACTGGCACTCAAATATGATAATTTGGGAAATGCAAAAGAGAATATAAGCGGAATCGAAAGGCTTTTAGAGGATGCCGCTTTGGCTTCCGATCAAGATTCTATAATGATAAATGAGAGGAAAAATGTCCCGATTGAAAACCGTGGATCCGCGACAAACATCGGGGCTGTTAAGCTAATGACTGTCCATGCTTCAAAGGGGCTTGAATTTAAATATATTTTCATCACTGGGCTCGAAGATGGACTCTTCCCAAATGCTCATGAAGGTGAAACAAAAATAAACGAAGATAAAGAAGAAGAGAGAAGATTGTTTTATGTGGCACTCACTCGGGCAAAAGAAAAAGTGTTTCTGTGTTTTGCAAACTTTCGCACTATTTTTGGGGCGCGTTGTATAAATACACCATCAGAATTTATTTCTGATATTCCCGTAGATTTATTAGAAAAAGAAGGAGAGAAAGGCGGAATAAAAACAATTTATATATGAAAATTAATGAACAAAGTGAATATAATTTTCTATACCCTGTTAAATGCCTATGGGCAACTTTTGCTTTGCAAAAGTTATTTAACAGGGTTTATATTTTAATAGTCGTTTCACTCTTTTAAAATATGAAAGCAAAAAAATCTTTAGGACAAAACTTTTTAAAATCACCCATGGTTTTAAATAAAATTATAAATACGGGAGAAATAAAAAAAGATGATGTTATTTTAGAAATCGGTCCGGGTAAAGGCGCACTAACAGAAAAGTTATTGGAATGTGCGGGACTCGTGATAGCTGTAGAAAAAGATTATGAACTTTTTAAATTTTTAAAAATTAAATTTGCTGACAAGATTAAACTGGGTTCTTTAGCACTTATCAATACTGACATCTTAAATTTTAATACCACATCAATACCAAGGGTTCCCCTTGGTATTGATTATAAAATCATTGCCAATATTCC
>CAYHDS010000029.1:3413-6599 GCA_964355475.1 uncultured Candidatus Saccharibacteria bacterium | reverse complement strand
CCGATGCCGACGTTGCCTGAGTCAAAGATGGCCGCATAGTTATTCGTCGCTCCTGAAGCTGTCGCGTAAAAGCCAACATTAGTAGTAGAAGCGCCGGTTTTAGAAAAGTATCCAGCGTAGCCTGTGCCAGTGATGGCTCCGGTGTGGGAGACGTTCAGAGCTTTGGTTAAGTCTGTGGTAGAAGAAGAAGTGATGGTGCCGGCGTTACCCGTGCCGGTATATGTCTGGGTAAATGTTCCGGTGCCGGAGGATATAGCCAGATTAGAATTATTCTGAATCGTAACCGCTCCGTTAGAGGTTAAGCCGGAGGTGGCCGTAATCAGTCCAGAGATTGTTGGGGTCGCTGTCCAAGCTGTTGGCCCGACAGTTAACCCAGAACCATTGATTGCAGTAGTGGCTCCAACTCTACCTAAAGTCAAAGCAGTTTGAGTAGTTGTCCCGATATTCATCGATACTCCAGTAGCAGTATCAAAAGTAGGAGCAAGGAATGAAGTTGCTGCTTGAACTGTGCCAGTAAAGCTGGCGGTTGCCGAAATTGTTTGAGAATTGATTAGGCCGGAAGTAATAGTATTGGCACCGGCATTTATTGCTCCACCAAAAGTTGCTAATCCTGTGCCAAATGTTACTGGTCTATTAGTTACAGTGTTAATGCCCAGTGTTGAAGCTGATGTTAAGTCTATAATCGGGTTCGTGGCTGTTAGGTTGGTGGTGACATTGTTTAAGGTTACTGCTCCTGTGCCAGTTTTGAAAGTTCCTGAAGTAGTTGAAAAATCAAAAGCACTTGTGCCGCCTGTGGCTGTAAAGTTTTTGCTTGATGCCAAAACTGTGTTGGAGTTAAGATTAATATTGCCGACAGGAGCTACATTGATATTGCCTGATGTTGTGGTTTGCAAAGAAACGTCAGCAGCGTTGGAATTTAAGGTGATTGTTGAGCCAGTGATCTGGGCTGCTCCTGTGCTGTTGCCTGCTGTAAAGAGTGAGGCGGCTGTTGTGGCTAAAGTGTTAGAACCATTGGCTGTTAATGCGCCTGTGCCAGTGTTAATGGAATTATTATTGGTAATAATTCCATTCGTCCAAGTACCCGCAATTTCAAATGCAGTCACGCCTGTACCAGTGTTGTTAATGTAAATACCGTTTTCAGTTGTGCCGGTGCCAGTGTTTGTTAAACTAAGCAGTTTTTGTGTGCCAGCTGTTGTGTTGTTAGTCAGCAGACCACTGAAAAGATTTACAGCAGTGCCAATCGAAGTGTCGGCAACAGTGTAAGTGGCATTGAAAGGATAATTGACTGTAAGATAACGCAGATCATTAGTGCCGGCATTCCATTGCAATGAGGCATTTCCAGAACCACCGTTTCTCTGGAAAATTACAGCTTCATTTACGTCACCAGCTTGTGTTGAACCGATGGTCCAGGTTGTTGAAGAAGTTGAACCAGTAATAACTGTACCTGAAAGATTGTTTGCGGTTAATGTGTCAAAATATCCATTCTTCCAATAAAAGCTTGGGGAACCAATTGAGTTAGTGTTATTTGCTGCTGCAGTAGTTGGTCTAAAAGAACCAGTCATATCAAAAACTGCTTCTTTGTTTGTTCCAGGATTTAAATCTAAAAGATATTTTGCGCCAGAACCAACACCGCTTCCAGTAACGTTAATTTCAAGTCCGGTAAATCCTCCGCCAGCAACAGTGCTGTCTGCAAGATCAATGACCTGGCCTTTGGAGAATTGTCCGTTGCCGGCATTAGCAGTTAAGACTTGATGAATTAAATTTCCGTTAGTTATAGCGTTGTCTGTGACACTGAAAATATCTCCTGTTGCAACTGTTGAAGTAATGTTAAATGTACCGTTGTTCTGCTGATAGTTAGTTACGTAAAGATTTGGGATGGTAACATTACCAGAACCAAATGTCACCGGTCTGTTTGTTGTGGTGTTAATTGAAAGAGTTGAAGCGCTGGTTAAATCTATGATTGGACTTGTGGCAGTAAGATTTGTTGTGACATTGTTTAAGGTTACTGCTCCTGTGCCGGTTGCAAATGTATTGGCGCCAGTAATTGTGGTTGCGCCGTTTAGTGAAATTGCCCCCGTGCCCGTGCTAAAGATATTTGCCCCTGTTTGTGAAAAAGTATTATCAAGCGTTGTCGCTCCATGCAAGGTGAGCGCTCCTGGAGTTGTTACTGAACCAATGGTGTTAATTGAAGAAGCGCCAGAACCAAAGGTGTTGGTGGTTGATGCGCCGGTGGCTAAGGTTGAAGAACCAACTGAAGTAATTGGACCGCTAGTTGTTATCAAGCCAGTGCCAAAGGTGACTGGTCTGTTGGTGACAGTGTTAATTGAAAGTGTTGTAGCTGTTGTCAGGTCAATGATCGGGCTCGAAGAAGAAATATTTGTGCTGACGTTGTTTAAGGTTACTGTTCCCGTGCCTGTGCTAAATGTGTTTGTGCCGGTAACAGTAGTCGCACCATTTAAAGAAATTGCGCCAGTGCCGGTGCTAAATATGTTAGCGCCTGTTTGAGAAAAGCTGTTATCTAACGTTGTCGCTCCATGCAAGGTGAGTGCTCCCGGAGTTGTTGCTGAACCAATCGTGTTAATTGAAGATGCGCCGGAACCAAAAGTATTTGTAGTATTTGCATCAGTAGCAAGAATAACTGAACCAGAAGAAGTGAAGGTGCCAGTAATATCAAGAGTGGTGGCAGGAATAGCATTACCCAAACCCAGTCTATTGTTTGTGTCGTCCCAAAAGAAATTAGCATTATCTTGCGTCAGCGCTGTGGCTCCTTGAAAAGCTATGGAACCCAAAGTGAAAGCTGGATTGATAGAGCCGGTAATATTGCCAGTAATTGCGCCAGTGACATTAAGTGTTCCTGTCATGGTTGAATTACCTGTGATAGTGAGGTCTCCATTTGCAGTGAGTGACTTGAGCGATGTGCTTCCCCCCGTCTGAGTAATATCAGAAGAAGTGGTAAGTGTTTTAGTATTTAATTCTTGCACACCGAGATTAGCAAAGCCTCCCATGACTCCGATCGGACCACTAGGGCTAGGTGAAGCTGGAGGAGTATTGCTAAAAGTATATCCACTTACTCCGCTAGGGCCTTGCGGGCCACTAGGTCCTGAGGGTCCAGTGTCGCCTGCGGGACCACGCAAACTTTCTCTAATATCATCTCGCGATAATAAAGACCGCAACGTTGCGAGCAGG
>CAYHDS010000029.1:0-3313 GCA_964355475.1 uncultured Candidatus Saccharibacteria bacterium | reverse complement strand
GGAGATATATTTCTTATTATCAAAAAATAGGCTAGGGTTCATCTCGTTAGAAATAAGAAATCACACACACTTTATTGTGATTTTTATTTATGTTAAGTTCTAATATTTCGACCGTCATATTTTTAGATTTTTGTGTATTTCTAACGGGACTCATTAACTACAATTATACCTTGTAGTATTTTGTGAAAGTACAAAAATATGTGGAAAACAAAAAATATCTTGGCGATTCTCGGATAAACGAGATGCCAAATTTAGAGTCTTTTGGGGAATTAATTTTAGGGCATTAATAGGTAGTAAAAAGTCAGTTTTTTCTAAAAAAATTCCATTAAATGCTCGGGGTTCATTTTTGTCTCCATGATGGGTCAAAATGTATCTCTTCGAATTAATAAATCAAAAATTTTTCCAATTAATCCATTTTTGTTTTCATCAACTATAAAACTTGCTAAACCTTACTAAACTTTATATAATTATTGTGTATCTTTATTAAGGTTTATTAAGCTATTATTATGAATAATCAATATATAACAATAAAAGAAGCAGCAAAAATTTTAGGAGTTTCTCCTCTTACACTCCGTAATTGGGATAAAAATGGACAACTTAAGGCGTTACGTCACCCCATAAATAATTATAGAGTTTATAAAATGGAAGATCTAAAAACTCTAATAAATGAGATAGAAGTTGGTATAGGACCTCAAAAAAAACCCAAAAGAGAGTTTAGAAAAATCATTGTTAGACACATCACGGATTAGCAATAGAAAACAGAAATTTTACAATGTCAATGATGTTTTTTGCAAAATTAAGTCAAAATAAATCCCCCACACCTTTTACTTGTAAAAGGTGTGGGGGATAAATTAATATATTTTCAATTGCAGGTATAAAAATTTTATTAGTCGATTACATAAAATATTTGCTATAGCTCAACTATATGTGCTATACTAATCATATGACTGCTATTACAAGAGAGTTACTTTCTGAATTATATTTAATAAAAAAACTTTCATCTAAGAATATTGCAATACAATTAAAATGTTCAGAAACCAATATTAATTATTGGATTAAAAAATTTAATATCAAAAAACGTACAATCTCAGAAGCAATATATCAAAAAAACAATCCAAAAGGTGATCCCTTTTTATTCAATCATCCAAAAACTCTTCGTCAAATGTTTCTTTTTGGTTTAGGCCTAGGTTTATTTTGGGGTGAAGGCACAAAAAGAAACCTTCATGCAGTTAGATTAAGTAATTCAGATCCAGAATTAGTAAAAAAATTTATTGATTTTTTAGTTAATATTTATAATATTGATAAAAACAAGCTAAGATTTCAATTACTATCTTATGATGATCTAAATTTAAATAAACTCATGACTTTTTGGACAAAATATTTATCAGTAAAAAGTATTCAATTTTTTAAATCAACTATTTTGAAAAAAAGAGGAAAAGGCACATATCTTAAAAAAATGAAACGTGGTGTAATTATTGTTAGTTTTGGTAATATAAAACTAAGGAATCTCATTTGTTCTCAAATTGCAAACATAGAAAATTTGTAATACTATTCAAAAGTGTGGTTTTGTTTGCCGTTGTAGCTGTTTTGGTAGGTCGAAAAGTTGTTTGCCGTTGTAGCTCAGTTGGTAGAGCACGTTCTTGGTTATCACATAGCCCATCATTTTGGAAACTTAATGATGAATCCCGAATTACGGTTAAAATCCTGCAAAGGACAAGACCGTGGCGAGTAAAAATCGCCCGAACGACTGACAAGGGACACTAAGTCTATAAAGAAGATATGTGTAAGATACAGTCTAGCCCTCTTATAAGTTTAATTTAATGAAATAGAGGTATAAAGCGAAGAACGAGGTCGACGGTTCAATCCCGTCCAACGGCTCCGCTCTTCAAAAGAAAATATCAAAATTTATAAAGCAATCTATCTGGTGTTGCTACGCCAGCGAACCGCTCGGGCCGTCGCCCTGCGCAAGGCTTTCTAAATTTTATATCTTCTTTTGAAGAAGCCGATGTACCCGCCCGAACGACCGTTCGGTCGGGCGGGGCTCAGCTTGTCCCGCCACGGCGGGGTGAAGTAGAGCATTTTGCCCCTTTAGTTCAGTGGCAGAACTATGGTATCGTAAACCATAAACGTCAGTTCGATTCTGGCAAGGGGCTCATGGATAAAGAGGAAATAAAAAAAGAAATTAATAAACTTGAAACAATGATGACAGACCCGGAATTTTGGTCTGACAAAGAACGTGCCCAAAACATTTTACGGGAACTTACAGAATTAAAAAATAAAAAAGAAGGCCTCGGAAAATATGACAAAGGTAATGCTATAGTTACAATTATTTCTGGCGCAGGTGGTGATGACGCAGAGGATTTTTCAGCAATGCTTTTAAATATGTATATGAAGTATGCAGACAAAAAAAACTGGAAAATAAGTTTTATTCATGAAAATAAAAATGAACATGGTGGATATCGAAATATTTCTTTTGAAATTATTAACCCTACTTCGCCTAAAGCTTCACAGGGTTTCGGACCCTACGGAATCCTTAAAAATGAAGGAGGGGTGCATAGACTCGTGCGAATTTCACCCTTCAATGCGAAAAAATTACGACACACTTCTTTCTCTCTGGTAGAAGTTTTACCCAAATTTTCGAAATTAGAAGAAAAAGATATAGTTATTCCACCCGCTGATTTAAAAATTGAGTATTCTCGTTCCAGTGGTCCGGGTGGGCAAAATGTAAATAAGAGAGAAACAGCGGTGAGATTGGTACATATACCCACTGGCCTTGCGGTGCATTCTTCGGGGGAACGTTCTCAGGAGCAAAATCGAGAACGGGCAATGTCTATACTCTTGGCTAAAATTTTCAAAAAAGCAGAAGCAGAGAAGAAGTCAATAGAGGAGAGCATGAAACTAAGTAAGGGGACAGAGATAGAATGGGGGAATCAAATTCGCTCTTACGTGCTTCATCCTTATAAAATGGTGAAAGACCATAGAACAAATGCTGAAACTTCAAATGTAGATGCTGTTTTAGGTGGTGAGATTGACCTTTTTATTGAGGCAGAGAAAAATTTATGATAAGATAAGTGAGTGATCCCGAACAGAACTTACTATTTCAGTACGGGATAATCCCGTACGAAATCGCGGACACAAATGACAAATATGTATTTATCAACAAATTTTATCAATTAACAAGAGTATGGATGCGTGACTCTGTGTCCGCGTTTATTTCGTATCGGGATGATTTATTTTAACAATGTTTCAAAAATTTATGATAAAGATTCCAAGGCATTAGACGATGTCACCCTGACCGTTACGGCTGGAGAAT
>CAYHDS010000028.1:1714-6966 GCA_964355475.1 uncultured Candidatus Saccharibacteria bacterium | reverse complement strand
ATGCTGTCTATGTGAGACAGAAAACGCTTCATTTACATAAATATCCGCCTTCGCTCCCAGAAATTTTGCAAATTCTTCATCATTGGCTTCTTCCCCATGATTCAAACGTAAATTTTCTAAAAGTTCTGCACCATCAGGTAAATATTTTTTAATTGGCTCCATTGATTGAGTCGTAGGTTCTAAGTGAGTAGCAATAATAAGTTTAGCCCCACGTGATTTTAGAAATTCTAAAGTTGGAAGAGATTTTTTTATACGAAATTCATCTAAAACTTGACCGTTCTCAATAGGAACATTCCAATCCACACGAACAAGAACTCTTTTACCTTTTAAATTTTTAATATCTTTAATTTTTTTCATTTTCAGCAATTTTTATAATCTCAACAAATTTTTTCATATTCAAACTTGCTTTACCTACCAAAACTCCGTCCACTCCCCCATTTTGTAAAAAATCTTTCACATCTTTTGGAGTAACCGAACCTCCATAAATTATTCGCACCTTGTTGGCAATTTCGGGTGTTACAATATCAGAAAGTATTTTACGAATGAAGATAGCCATTTCTCGAGAATCATTAAAATTTGCATCATGACGATTAGCCGTACTAGAAAGTGCCCAAACTGGTTCATAGGCAACGATAATCCCTGAGATTAAATTTTTATTGATTCCTTTGAGACACTCTTTAATTTGTATTTTTACAACATTAAAATATTCGTGATTTTCATCTCTCTCTTTCTCTCCTACACACACAATCGGAGTAAGTGAAGCACCTAATACGGCTTTTAATTTTTTATTTATATCAATATTATTTTCTCCCAATTCTCTACGTTCCGAGTGGCCTAAAATTACATATTTTGCGCCGACACTATAAAGCATTTCAGCAGAAATCTCTCCCGTAAAAGCCCCAACCGTGCCCCAAAAAACATTCTGCGCACCTAAAGATATTTTCCTAGAAAACCTTCGCAGACTCTCAAAATAAATAACGGGAGAACAAATTACTATTTGTGTTTTTTTTACACGAGAAATATTTTTAGCCACATCTTTAAACAATTTTTTCGCTTCTTTTTCTGTAAGCGGATTCATTTTCCAATTACCGATAATTATTTTCTTAGACATACAGAAATTGTATCATATTTAAAAAATTAAATTCTATTGGCTTTCCCCCCAACTTTGCACAGCCCATGATCCAGAAGGGCCACTTGAAAAATTACTATTAGCAAGACCGGATTCATAGGTGACAGTCGCGCTGTTAGTGATCTTAAGCTTGTTAGCTGTAACTTCTTTTAGCGCTGCGCTATTGCCGATTTCAATTTCGCCTTCGCCGGCATAAAGAATCGCGGCCGCAGAGCTGTTAGAAGTTTTGATCGCATTTGAACCCATTTCTCTTTGCGAAAGAAGCATGATATAGCTACTGGGGGGACCTGAACCCAGGGCTTGAGCGGAATTGGAAATCTCAATGTAGCCCGCAGTGGCGCTTTCATCAATGCCGACTATGACCACCCCGCTATTACTACCAAATGACGGGGCCAAACGCAAAATAGCGTTGTTGCTAAGTTTTATCTCTCCAGTAACCCACAAAGTCCCCGTAACAACTAATTCCGCATCGCCACTCATGGTCAAATTTCCGTCAATCTTTTTGGGTCCCAGGTTTCTGGTGCCGTCGCTGAAAGTTTGAGAACCCAAGCTTTCCCCTTTCGTCGCTTCTATTTCCCAAGCATCAATTTGGGCTTCCGAAATCGGCAAGGGCAAAACATCCGCGGGAACGAAAACGTCGGGGTTGGGAGTGGTTATGGCTCCAGTCACAGTACAATTTGATCTTGTATCATATTTAGCTGTACCTCCAATCGTGCAGTTGGAAATGGAGTCAGCTACTACATTGCCAGTGACAGTTGTATTTTGAAGCACAGAATGAGTTGCATTGCCTCCGACAGTTGAGAATCCTCTTATGGTGTGAGACCAGGCATCATTGTCGATATCCATGCCTTCTATAATACCAGTTGGCCCGCCAATAATTGCTGTGCCTTGGATTCGGGCTGAATTGGTGCCGATTATATTTCCGTTTGAATAAGCGTTGCCGATGACCTTGGACGAGTTGCTCATCTCCAACCCGCCATTACCAACTTGAATCCCATATTTAAATGAGACGCCAACGCTAGTTGAAAGCGTGACATTGGTTTTTCTTTGGTGATTCAATACATCTCCGAGTGAAACAATTTGCTTAGTGCTATTGTTGATAGAAGTAATAGTTGTTGTTGCTGAATTAGAATCTAGGGTAACTATTTCACTCTCAGAAATTGCCATATTTTTTATTATTCGATATATTGCGTCTTCACTGCCTGATTCAGCTAAAAAATAAGATTGCTTAGAACTAAAATTAACATTGGTATTTCTAAACTCTCGCACCGAAGGTGATACAAGTCCAGAAATTATTGCTAAAGAAATGAAAAGAAAAGAAATGATGGCAAGCAACATCGCTGCTCCAGATTGATTATTTATTTTTGTTTTTTTTATCATTCGTAATTTCTAATTATTAATTTATCTCAATAACTACCCCTCAACACACTGGTATTATAAAAATCAATATTTCTGCCTATCACATCATTGGTGGAATGTAATGTAAGAGACATTTTTATTGCTTTTCCCATGGTTGTAGTTATTTCTATAAATGAAAGAGCGGATACAGATATATTGGGCGTGTTTAAATTCCCCAAAGAATTACCGTTTTCTGATAGAGCAATGTTTGAACCAGACAAGGAAAAGCCAACCGTTTTGGGATTACCAGCTAAATCCTTCGTATTTAATACCACACTATTGGCGCTAATTGAACTTATACTGGAAGCTTGTTTAACTTCTCTGGACATTCTCTCCATGATAGAACTTGAACCAATTAATTCTGCGTTGACAGTCGTCTCCTTAAATGATCTAGTCATCATAATCATTGCATTGATAACTACTAAAATGAGAATGGCAAAAATAGAAATATAAAAAAGTAATTCCACAATTGCATAACCGCTATTTTCTTCTAATATTGTATTTTCTTTTTTGTTTAAAATCATGAAAAGATATCTAAAATATAAAACGACAAAGTCTTTGTCACCGTGGTGCCACTTTCAGACCAAGAAACAGTAATAGTGACTAATTTTGTACCCGTATCAACCGTTCCCGTATCTGAAATATCTTTACTGGTATCATCCCTCTTTACGCTAGATATTGTCATCTTGCGAGTAAAAATACCCACCGTATTGGGTGTAGTAGAGAGACTCCATGTTCCATTAGAAAAAAGAGGATAATAATATGTTTCTAAAGTTAGGCTTGATATATTGGTCCAAGCATTATCTCGCAAAATACGCACTGCTTCTGCTCCTTCTTCAAGTAAAAAATTAGCTTGAGAAAAATGAAGTGATTGACGAGAAACGTAAATAGATTTTTGGGCTACTGTCATCGAGGCCAAAATAGAAATCGTGATGATAGAAATAGCTATTAAAACCTCAACAGTTAAAAAACCCTGATTAGAAAACAACGAAAGTTTTTTTATTTTGTGTAAAATTTTCATTTATTTAAATAAAAAACTTAATTCGAACTTATGTTTCCAGATTGATTTATCGTTAAAATTTTAGAAGAGGATCCTGTGGATATAGTGACAGTACCAGTCGTACTAGGAGTGCCATAAATACGATTAAAATACAAATCACCTACTACATCACTGACGCCCCCAAGAGTTACGTTGGTTATACTGGCGGGAGAAAAAATATTTATTGTCTCATTATTCACATCAAGAGCAGAAAAAATCGTGCCTTTAAAAATTATAACTTTATCAGATTGAAAATGCACTCCGTATGTAGATGAATTCATTGAAGCCAGTGTCCGCGATCTAGCTTTATTAACAGTAGACAATACATCTCCAACAGCACTCTTCAATACTTGGTTTTTTCTAATGTTATAAAACTGAGGCATAACTATCGCGACCAAAAGACCAAGGCCAGCAAAAATTACTAAAATTTCAATGAGACTTATCCCTTTAAAATAATAATTTTTTATCATGGTTCTTCTATTGTATCACCATGACCTCTTCGAGCCTAAGCCTCAGAACCGAAGGCCTGAGTTTATCGAATGGGTCATATTAATTAATATTTCCTAAAATTGAATAAAGTGGGGAAATCATAGAAATGGCAAAAAACCCAACTCCAGCGCCAATCAATACCATAAGTATAGGCTCAATAATTATAGACAAATTTTTTGTTTTATTTTCAATTTCCTCTTCATAAAACAAAGCAACTTGAAGTAACATATCTGAAAGTTTACCAGTTTCCTCCCCCACCTGTATCATCTCTGACATCATCACGGGAAAAAGATCTGGATTTGCTCTAAATGCCTCAGAAAAAGGTGCACCACGCTCAATAAATAGTTTTGCCTGATTTAAAACTTTTTTATAATACATATTCTGTACTACATCTTGGGTAATCTCTACCGCCCGAGTAATAGAAACCCCTGAAAGTAAAAGAGAAGACATGGTGCGTGTTGTGCGAGCAGTGTTTAGCTCTTTGACTAAAGTTCCAATCAGCGGAAGTCGCACAATTAAAAAATCTACATATCTCGTGGTAAACTTTGCACGAGCAAGAGATACCAATCCTAAAACTCCCATAATTAGAAACACAAAAGTTAATATTAAATTATCAGAAAAAAAGTTTCCAAAAGCAATTATGATTCGAGTCGACAAGGGTAAGGTAACTCCAAGCTCTTTAAAAGTATTGGCTAGAGTCGGTACTACAAAAGCAAACATTAAAACTCCAATGACCACCATAGCTGAAAGTATCACTCCAGGATAAATAAGTGCTCCATGTATTTTTTTATTCAAAGAATGAGATTTCTCTAAATTCATACCAATATCTGAAAGTGCATTGGCTAGATTTCCAGACTCTTCACCAGCTCGAGTCATTGAAATAAAAAGAGAAGAAAAAATATTTGGAAATTTTGCCAATCCAGAAGAAAGAGTTCCTCCAGAATTTATATCGTTCCCGAGTGATATTAATATTTTATTTAAAAATGCATTTTTAGTTTGTTTTTGTAAAACCGACAATGCTCGATAAAGAGAAAGCCCAGCTCGAAGCATGCCACTTAAATTTTTTGTAAAAATAATAAGTTCTTCAACACTAACTTTAGAAAAAAAATTTCCAAAAAAAGATAAAAAGTTTAAATTCTGCTTTTTTTGATTTATCGATAATGGTTTAAGTTCGCGAGAACGAAGCTCGTGAGCAAG
>CAYHDS010000028.1:0-1614 GCA_964355475.1 uncultured Candidatus Saccharibacteria bacterium | reverse complement strand
GCTTTATAAAAAGGAATTTTATCCCAAGATTCTTCATCTTTAATTATTTTTTCATTTTGAAGCATTAAAAGCATTCGATCTAAATCGACCACTTTGCCTAAATTTTTTATTTCAGCAGCTGATAAAAAATACTGCTGTTTGCTGGCAGTTAAGCGACGAACTAATCTTTGGGCAATTATAACTTTCACAGTTGAAGTAATTAAAAATGGTTCTACTCCCATATCAATAAGACGTGGAATAGCACCAGATGCAGAATTGGTGTGAATAGTAGAAAGAACTAAGTGGCCAGTCAAAGATGCATTGATAGCAAGTCCTGCGGTCTCCCTATCTCGTATTTCTCCGACCATTACAATATCTGGGTCTTGACGAAGAAGTGATCGAAGACCATTTGCAAAAGTTAAACCGATTTCTGGCTTAACTTGTGTTTGATTGACTCTTGGCATTTGATACTCAATAGGATCTTCAACTGTTGAAATATTAACCTCTGGCTTATTTAAAATATCAAGCATTGTGTAGAGGGTTGTCGTCTTTCCAGATCCTGTCGGACCTGTAGCCAGAATCATACCAGTTTTTAATTTAAGTGATGTATATATTCTCTCAAGTCCTTCGCCATGAAATCCAAGTGTTTCGAGGGAAAATCCATGGGTATTTTCTTTTAAAATTCTGATAACAGTTTTTTCACCAAAAAAAGTGGGTAGAGTGGAAACACGAAAAGAAATTTTTTCTCCATCTTGATCTATTTTAAACCTGCCATCTTGAGGCAATCTTTTTTCATCTAATTTCAAATTAGAAAGCACTTTAATACGCGCAGTGATACCAGAGCCAGCATTTTTATCGAGCACCATCGCATCGTGCAAAATACCATCGATACGATATCGCACTGTCAAATCTTTTTCTCCAGGTTCAATATGAATATCAGAAGCATTCTGCAAAATAGCATGAAAAATTAAAGAATCCACAATTTTGACCACGGGTAAATCTTCCGCCATTTCTTTTAATTCTTTCTCGCTTTTTTCACCTCCCGAATCCTTAGCAAGTGAAAAAGATTCTTTTTGAATAATATTATCAAATTCAACCTGTAAACTTTTTCTATATTGCACGAGTACAGTTCTGATGGATGTGGCATCAGTTAAGCGAGGTAAAATTCTTAATCCAGAACGTTTCTTAATAAAATCAATAACGGGCAAATCATCTGCATCAAGCATGGCTACTTCCAAGCTTGAATCAGTTTTGTTATAAGCAATAATATTATAATTGCGAGCAATCGGTTCAGGAATTAAAGAAAGAGTAGAAAATTCAATTTTTTGATTTGTTAAATCGACAAAAGGAATGCCCAGAGTCATAGCTTCTATTTTTTTTAAGTCAGTTTCAGAAATTTTGCCATCGGAAAGCAAAATATCTCCAACTTTTTGTTTTTTTTCTTTTGCTTTTTTTTCTGCTTCTTTGAATTGCACTCGCGACACAAGTTTAGAATCTAAAATAAACTTCTTCAACTGTTCATTGTCGATTTGCATCTACATATTATAGCAAAAAATCTCCGCAAAAAACATTGCGGTAGCGGAGATTTTTTGCTAATATTTTTTAATTTTCTATAACCCGAGGTTTTTTCTTCAC
>CAYHDS010000027.1:0-7064 GCA_964355475.1 uncultured Candidatus Saccharibacteria bacterium | reverse complement strand
TTGTTTATCTGTCACATGAGTATAAATTTGAGTAGTGCCAATGTTGGCGTGGCCCAAGATGGCTTGGACAGAACGAAGGTCTGCGCCATTGCCGAGCAGATCAGTGGCAAACATATGACGCATCACATGTGGGGTAACTTTTTTAGAAATTCCAGCTTTAATAGCGTGCTGTTTCACAATGCGTTCTATTGATCTACGGGTGAGATGCTTCACATCTTTATTTTCTGTCTTTTTCTTTTTTTTGCCCCCGCCTGCAACGCTATGCGTAGCCTTGCGAGCAGGTATTCCACTATCGATTTGTACAAACAAAGCTTCACTCATATCTTTGCGAGCATTTAAATATTTTTTTACAGCGTTTTTCGCATCATCAGAAATAAAAACTACGCGAATTTTGCCACCCTTACCACGAATGGATAATTCTTCGGAAGTTAAATCAATATCGGAATTTAATGAACAGAGTTCAGACACACGGAGTCCTGTTGAAAATAAAAGTTCAAGTATGGCTTTATCTCGCAAGTCTTTTAATTCACTTCCATTAGGTGAATTCAGTAATCTATTTAATTCTAAATTAGTAATCAAATCGAGCTGTCTCTCTCCAACTTTCGCTAATTCTATTCGGTCTGGAGGCAGAGCCTTGATTTCTTTTTTGGCAAGATATTTTAAAAATACTCGCAGTGCAATCATATAATAATTCTGAGTTTTTTTTGAAACAGTTTGTCCTGTGGCCCTGTTGTTTCCGGTGACTTGTCTGTTTAACCAGAGACGAAATTCACGTACCGAAGCATCGGTGATGTCGCTTGGGTTTTTTATTTTTGAAAATTTGAAAAAGCGGGTGAGGTAATGTTCATAATTCTCAATAGTCCGCAAAGCTGAGCCCTTCTCAATTTCGAGATATTCCAAGAATTCCCTTTTGAGTTTATCTATTTCTTGCGCCATGTTTATATTTTACCATGCCTGCCCGTCCTCTAGCGGGTCGCACAATATATTTAATAAGTCTTGCAATTTAAAGCGTTTTATGCTACTATATAAATATGTTATCAACAAAGAAAAAACAGGTAGTTATAAAGAAAATTCAGATTCATGATAAAGATACAGGCTCTCCCGAGGTGCAGGTAGCCGTATTGTCCACACAAATTTCTGAATTAGCAAAGCATTTAAAGAAGCATAAAAAAGATAATCATTCTCGTCGTGGTCTTATCAAAATGGTGGCGGACCGACGTACTCATTTGAAATATTTAGAGCGAAAAGACAAAACTCGCTACAATGCTCTCGTGAAAAAGATGGATTTAGCATAGTTAGAAAGATTTTAAAATTTAGAGTCCGAATATTTTTCTGCTGAAAAATTTCTCAGGACTCGCGCCGTCGCGCTCCGTAGCCTCTAAATTTTAAAATCTTTCTTTCTTTTCGACGTGCTATACTTTATTTAGGTTGAGATTTTTAATATTTTTATAAATAATTTTTATATAAAAAATGACAGTAATAAAACATAAAGAACAAAGAGTTGGGGTTTTTATTGATACTCAAAATTTATATCATTCAGCTCGTAATTTATATAATGCGCGAGTTAATTTTGGTGTAGTTTTAAAAGATGCAGTAGCGGGCAGGAAGCTGGTGCGGGCGGTGGCTTATGTCATCACCACTGAGGCAGGAGACGAAAAGAATTTTTTTGAAGCGCTCTCTAAGCTTGGTATTGAAACCAAGACAAAAGATTTACAAATATTCGCAGGGGGGGCAAAAAAAGCGGATTGGGATGTGGGCCTCGCAGTTGATGCCATTAAAATGTCACCCCGTCTCGACTCAGTAGTGATAATCTCTGGAGATGGAGACTTTGTGCCTCTCGTAGAATATTTACAGACTATTGGTGTGCAAGTAGAAGTAGTTTCATTTGGTAAATCAACGTCTGGTAAACTCCGTGAAGTGGTGGATGATTTTTTAGATATGTCTGAAAATCCTAAAAAATATTTAATTGGAGCAAGATAGTTTCTTGAGAAGAATTTTGAGAATTCTTGATTTTTAGCTTACAAATGCTATGATAATTAGAATTTACTAGTTAATCGGTTCGCGTCTAGACACAAAGTAGTGTTCCTATATAAAAGTTAATCAGGAACAACACTGTAGTCTGGACACGAGCTTTACCCTCGATTTACTCGGGGCAAAAAAAATATGCAAAAGAAAGAATATAGTGTGGAGATTGGAGGTAAAACTTTGACCGCTCAATTTACCGATTTAGCAGACCAAGCCCACGGTTCGGTAATGCTTAAATATGGCGAGAGTGTAGTTATGGCAAATGTTTGTATGTCTAAAGATAGCCAAGCGGGTCTTGGTTTTTTTAATTTGACAGTGGATTATGTAGAGAAATTTTATGCTGCAGGAAAAATTCTTGGTTCTCGTTTTATGCACAGAGAAGGAAAACCATCTGAAGACGGCATCCTTGCTAGTCGTGTTATTGACAGAACCTTGCGTCCACTTTTTAATCATTCCATTCGTCATGCAGTGCAAGTCATCGTGACGGTTATTGCCGTAGATGATAACGATCCTACAATTTTAGCGGTAAATGCAGCTTCACTTGCGCTCGCTGTGTCAAACATTCCATGGGCTGGGCCCATCGGTTGTGTAAGAATTGGTAAATACGATACGGATGATTTAAAAATAAATCCACCACAAACTTTACGTGAAAAAGATGATCAATATAAATTTGATCTAACTGTTTGTGGAAAAGATGGAAATATAAATATGATTGAAGCATCTGCTCATCAGAATAAAGAGGATGAATTAGAAGTTGCTTTGACAAGGGCAAGCGAAGAAATAACAAAATTAGAAAATTGGCAGAAGAATATAGTAAAAGAAATTGGAAAAGAAAAACGAATCATAGAGAAAGAGGAAATTCTTCCAGAATCTGTCGCATTGTTTAATGAACAAATTTTACCCAGAATGGAGGAAGCTATTTTTGCGGGTCCTGGTAAAAAGAAAATTGATGAATTGCATACCACTTGGAACAATTTAGTGAAAGATAAATATAAAGACAGAAAAGATTTTGTCTCAGATTTTTCTTTGGAAGATAATTTATTTGATAATACTGAAAATAATTTACTTCATAAAAAGGCGATAGAAGAAAATAAACGCGCCGATGGTAGAGCCATGGATGAAGTACGAGATTTATATGCACAGGCCGGAGGAGTATCTTCAATGCTTCATGGTTCTGGAATTTTTTATCGTGGAGGAACTCATGTGCTTTCAGTATTGACGCTCGGTGGACCAGAAGACAAACTTTTAGTTGATGGTTTGCAATTAAAAGTAGAGAAAAGATTTATGCATCATTACAATTTTCCTCCGTATTCAGCGGGCGAAGTTGGTCGTTCGGGATTTACAAATCGTCGAGAAGTGGGACATGGAGCTCTTGCCGAAAAAGCTCTCGCGATGATATTACCCTCAGTTTCTGATTTTCCTTACACAATGCGTATTGTTTCTGAATCAATGGCTTCAAATGGCTCGACTTCTCAAGCTTCTATTTGTGCTTCTACTTTGGCTCTGATGGATGGTGGAGTACCGATAAAAGCACCCGTGGCTGGTATTGCGATGGGGTTGATGTATGAATCAGATAATAAATATAAAATTTTGACTGACATTCAGGGGCCAGAAGATCATCATGGTGATATGGATTTTAAAATTGCTGGCTCTCGTGATGGAATAACGGCAATCCAGCTCGATGTGAAAGTGGAAGGAGTGCCGATAAAAATATTGGGCGAGGCAATGAAGCAATCTAAGGCGGCCCGTATAACTATTTTAGATAGAATACAAAAAGAAATAGATAGTCCACGAAAAAATATTTCTCCAAATGCGCCAGAGATTTTGATAATCAAAATCAATCCCGACAAGATAGGTATGGTAATTGGTGGTGGGGGTAAAACTATCAAAGATATTAAAGAGAGAAGCGGAGCTGAAATAACAATTGAAGATGATGGTACTGTGTATTTTACTGGTAAAGATGGTTCAGCAGAAAAAGCCAAGAAAATAGTAGAAGATATGACTCATGAATTTACAGTAGGTGAAATACTAAAGGGAGAAGTGGTAAAAGTTGCTGACTTTGGGGCTTTTGTTAGATTGAATGAGATGACTGATGGTATGGTGCATATATCTGAGCTTGCACCATTTCGTGTGGAGCGAGTTAGCGATATAATTAAAGAAGGTATGATAGTGCCCGTGAAAGTTATCAGTGTAGATGCTGAACGAGGCAAAGTTGGTCTATCTATTCGAGCAGTAGATGAAAATTTCTTCAAGAAAGTTTAAAACTGCTTTATTAAAAAAATGGAAAACGAGAAGGTTCAAAATAAAATTGTTGAAACTTATGGCGAGGATATGGCTCGAGTGATTGAAGGTGACCAGGGAGGGTTAATCAAAAAAATTATTCATGAACAAGAACAAAAAGAATTAGAGAAAAAAACTCTTTCTCCTGATTCAAAGCGCAATAAAACTTATATGCTAGTCAGTGCCTTGCTTTTACTTTTAGCATTTTTTACTTTCATTTTTTTTATCTTTAATAGAAATATTAATACAGTGCCGATAGAGCGACAATTTGATCCTTTAATTTTTTATGACAAGAGCTTTTTTATTGAAACAGCCAGTTTATCAAAAGAAAAAATTATTGGAAGTATTTTAACCGAAATAAACGCTACTAATTTAAAAAATGGAGGATTAGAAGGTATTTATTTAACTGAGAATAAGCAAATAATTGGTTTGCGAGAGTTTATTTCTACCCTTAAGAGCTCTTTTGTTCCACCCGCTAATAATAATTTAGTAGCTGATAATTTTTTGATGGGTTTAGTAAATGGGACTGATAGAGATTTCTTTATTTTAATTAAAATGCGTTCCTTTCAAGATATTTTTGATAGTGTGAGGATTTGGGAGAATAAAATGTTCTATGATTTGCATAGTCTTTTTGGAATGTCAATAAATTCGAGTACATCTTATTTGCTTACTAAAAATTTTGATGATGGAATCATAGAGAATAAAAATGCTCGTATTTTATACGATAAAAATGGGGAAATAGTAATGATGTATGTTTTTGCCGATGAGACATCTCTTGTAATAGCCGATAATATAGAAGCTGTCCGAGAAGTTATGTTTCGTCTTTCATCTAGCCAGCTCAAAAAGTAGTCTAATTTGTAGGATTTTAAAATGTTTTTATTATTTAATGATTTGCTTTCAAAATCAGAAATGTTATATTTGATGGATGTTGGACAAGAAAAAAATTAAAGAGAAACTGGAAAAAGAGCGAGATATGTTGGTGGAAGAAATGAAAGATATGGGAAAATTGAATCCCGAGACTGGAGAATGGGAGGCAACTCCAGAAGCAGTAGACCGGCCAGAGCCAGACCACAATGATATGGCTGATCGATTTGAAGACTTTGAAGCGAGAAGTTCGATGATTAAGTCTCTTGAGACTAGACTACAGAATATTTTAAAAGCTTTAAAGGGTATAAATAGAGAGTCTTTTGGTAAATGCGAAATTTGTAAAAAAGATATTGAAATAGCTCGCATGGATGCTAATCCCGCTGCTCGAACCTGTAAAAAACATTTAGAAGATTAATTATTTTTCCATTTTAATTAAATATGAACTTTGCAAAAGTTTATTCGGCACAAGTTAACTTGCTCTCTGGGGTGATTGTAACGATTGAAGTGGATTTATCCAAAGGTCTTCACACTTTTAACATTGTTGGATTACCAGACAAGGCCGTTGATGAATCTAAAGACAGAGTAAGTGGCGCTATTAAAAATTCTGGTTTTAAATCTCCCAAAGCCAAGAATCAAAAAATCGTGGTTTCTCTTTCTCCAGCCGATTTGAAAAAAGAAGGGCCGTATTTTGATATAGCAATTGCGCTTTCCTATATGCTCGCTTGCGGAGATGTAAAATTTAATCCAGCGAAAAAGATTTTTCTAGGTGAACTCGGACTCGACGGGACGCTTCGCTCTATTCGTGGGGCATTACCACTCGCCCAAGCGGCCAAGAAAGCAGGTTACGAAGAAATATATTTGCCAAAAGAAAATGCTCTTGAGGCTGCGCTAGTAGACGGAATAAAAATTTTTGGTGCTAATAGTTTAAATGAAGTAATAGAGCATTTAGATGAAAATGAGAAAAATAAAAAATCCAAAAAAATTATTTTTGCACCCAAGACTGAGGTGAGCTATAAAAAGGAAACAAAGGGTGGGGATTTTTCGGATATTCGTGGACAAGAGAGTGCAAAACGTGGGCTCGAAATTGCAGCTGCGGGGGGACACAATATTGCTATGTATGGTCCACCAGGCACAGGCAAGACAATGCTTGCGCGAGTTTTTTCCACCCTGCTTCCTGATTTAAGTTTAGAAGAAGTTTTAGAAATTACGGGAATACACTCGGTAGCTGGTGCTACGAGGGGAGAACTTGTTTGTTTTCCGCCATTTCGTTCTCCGCATCACACTTCATCTTATGTATCAATTATCGGTGGGGGTACTTATCCCAAACCAGGAGAAGTGACGCTTGCGCATCGCGGAGTTCTTTTCCTAGATGAATTTCCAGAATTTGAGAAGAGAGTTATTGAATCTCTCAGGCAACCGCTTGAAGACAATGTCGTTTCTATTTCTCGGGCTCGTGGTTCAGCTATTTTCCCATCAAATTTTATTTTAGTTGCAGCGATGAATCCTTGTCCTTGTGGTAATTTGGGGAATAAACAAAAAGCTTGTATTTGCAAACCGTCTGACTTGGATAGATATAAGAGAAAACTTTCAGGACCGATTATGGATCGCATTGATTTGTGGGTTTCTGTGGCTAATGTTGATTATAAAAAATTAGGTGGAGAGGGAAATGGAGAAAAAAGTGAAAAAATCAGAGAAAGAGTATCTAAAGCACGAGAAATACAAAAAAATAGATTTAAAAAATTAAATAGAGCCATTGGCACTAATAGTGAAATGAATGTGAAAGATCTCTCTGGCATCGTGAAACTCACCAAAGAGGTGCGAGAACTGCTCGACAACAGCGCTGAGCGTTTAGCCCTCTCTGCTCGGGCTTATCATCGAGTTATAAAAATCGC
>CAYHDS010000026.1:0-7496 GCA_964355475.1 uncultured Candidatus Saccharibacteria bacterium | reverse complement strand
GGCATGGATAAAGACGTTATGAAGAGACTTCTTCGGGATGCGGAAATTTCTATTCCTGAATTTATTGTTTGTAAAAAAGCAAATGTACCGACTTTTTTAGAAGTTAAGAAAAAACTTGGATTACCGTTTTTCGTCAAGCCGGCCAACACTGGCTCTTCCGTTGGTATAAGTAAAGTAAAAAATAAGGCTGGGTGGAATGAAGCTCTGAAAAATGCTTTTTGTTTTGACTCCAAGATTATTATTGAAGAGCACATAGAGGGCAGGGAAATTGAATGTTCAGTATTGGGCAATGATCATCCTATCGCTTCGCTTCCTGGCGAAGTTGTGGTGAATAGTGAATTTTATTCTTACGAAGCAAAATATATAGACGAAAATGGTGCGACGATAGAAGCTCCAGCTAAGAATCTTTCGAAAGATACAATTAAAAAAATTCAACAGTTGGCCATAAAAGTATTTCAAACTTTAAATTGCGAAGGAATGGGGAGAGTGGATTTTTTCTTGAAAAAAAATGGACAAGTTTTGGTGAATGAAATAAATACAATTCCCGGTTTTACCAATATCAGCATGTATCCGAAATTATGGACGGCCAGCGGAATACCACAGCCTGAACTTTTAGACAAACTAATCAAGCTCGCCATTGAACGATTTAACAAAGAAAAGAAACTAAAAACTTCTATTTAAAATTAAATTGAAATTATTATAATGATATGTTATCCTTTTAAAGGATTTCCGAATGAGTCTCGGCACACATGCTCGAGAACGTTCGGGGATAGCACATGGCAGTTGGAGGAGCGGAAATGAGTCGTCATACCTCTCCGGTTGGGGCAAACTCGACCCAACCATCAGATGTACAGCAACAGAACGTAGAAGGGGTGAAGACGCCCCCCTCATCCCTACCACCCTCTTCCGACAGCAGTCCGACCCGAGATGCTGACGGTACCTCCAGCAAGTGGGGTGCCCTTCCGGGTTGATCTAACGAGGTGCATTCCCGGTCGCGTAGCAATACTGCACGCGACCGGGAGCCCTCAGTTTTAATTGCTTTTTATGAATTTTTATACTAATATACACATATGTCACAAGATAGACTTATAAAACTTGCTTGCGGTACTTGCAAAAGAATCAATTACTGGTCCAGTAAAAACAAGAAACTCGTCACTAAAAAGATTGAGCTTAATAAATTTTGCAAATGGTGCCGAAAAAAGACCAAACACAAAGAGATTAAGAAATAGACTCAAATAAAGAAAAAACTAGACAGAAAAATATTGTTTCTGATAATTTTGCAAATGAAATACTTTCCAAAATTAATTTTAATAAAGAAGGTAAAGCCATACTTTGTTCAATGATTTATTTGTGTGAAGGGAATAAATCATTAAAAAGTCTTACAACTTTTACAAATTCTGATCCTAATTTAATTTCAACTTTTTTGTATTTATTTAGAAATTCATTTAATTTAAATGAAAAAAAATTTAGAGTTTTAATGCATTTACATAAATATCACAATGAGGAAATTCAGAAAAATTTTTGGTCTAAAATAACCAAAATACCCAAAGATCAATTTAATAGGACGTATTTAAAACCAAATAGCGGAAAGTATAAAAAAAGAGATTATCAGGGGTGCATTAAGGTTTATTATGGAGATGTTAGCATAACCCGTAAATTGCAATCTATTGCAAAAATGTTCATGGAAAGGTATAAATAAGAGCATGGGCGACTAGTTTAGTGGTAGAACGAAGGCCTCCAAATCCTTTGGCGGGGGTTCGATTCCCTCGTCGCCCGCCTTACAACTTTATGGAAGAAAGAATACAAAAATTAGAAAAAGAAATTGAACTTATAAAAGAGAGGAATTTAAGAGTGGAAGCAGATAAGGCTTGGGAAACGAGTTATTTTCGTGTCTTTTTAATTTCAGGAGTTATTTATATTGTGGCAGTAAAAGTATTGTATTTTATTGGTTCAGAGAATTATTTCTTGAATGCTCTTCTTCCAGCCTTAGGATATTTCATTTCTGTGCAATCTTTACCCTTTATTAAAAAATGGTGGATTAAAAATCATTTTTAATTGTTTTCGAAGCCCGCCAGAACAAATTGTCTTTCGGGCTGGCATCAAACCATTTTATTTCTTTATCCCCGCCTGAATGAATCATTCGGGCAGGTCTTTTAAACCACGTCATTTGCCTTTTGGCATATTTAATAGTTTTTGTTATAACCTTTTCTGGCGTTGGTTTATGGTATTCAAAACCAAATTCACGAAGTTTTTTATCTGACACACCGAGCTTTTTGAGTTTCTTTATTTCTTTTAACAAACCATCTTGAAACATTTTTTTTACTCTTTTTTCTATTTTCTTTTTTAATTTTTCAGATGGCAAATATAAACCAATTTTTATAAACTCATACGGAGGAGTCTCCTCCGTAATTTTTGGAACCTGACCCAGAGCTTTTGCTATTTCAATTGCTCTAATTAATCTCACTTTATTTTTTGCGTCTATATTTTTTGCCCTACGAGAATCTAATTTTTTTAATATTTTAAAAAGCTCTTGTGTTGTTTTCTTTTCTAGAATTTTTCTCAATTTTTTATTCGGTGGAACTTCTGGGAAAACAATACCTTTCATAATTGCATCAATATAGAATCCCGTACCTCCACAAATTATTGGAATTTTACCTCTTTTTATAATATCAGCTATAGCGTAAATAGCTTTTTTTTGATATTCGGCTACAGTAAATTTATTTTTCGGATGTACGACATCAAGAAGATGGTGGGGAACACTCTTCATTTCTTTTTTTGTAATTTTACCCGTACCGATGTCAAGATATTTATAAACTTGTCTTGAATCAGCAGAAATAATTTCGCCATTAAATTTCTCGGCAATTTTTACGGCTAGGGAACTTTTACCAGTGGCCGTTTGTCCTAAAATTACAATTACTTTTGATTTCTGATTAGAAATAAACTTTTTTTTGGTACGGATTTTTTGAAGCTTAAAAAATCCTGAAATTCTCGGCTCGTCAGCCTCGAAACCCCTCAAAAAGTTATTTTTAATCATAAATATAATTTTTATTTTAGGATTTTAATATCTGCACCAATAGAATTTAAGCGTTCAGATATTTCTTCATAACCTCGATTAATCATATATACATTACGCAGAATTGAAGTACCCGGAGCAGCCAACATTGATATGAGAATAACCATCGACGGACGCAAGGCTGGTGGGCAGACAACTTGTGCAGGTTTTAGAGGTGTGCCACCAGTCACATATACTCGATGTGGATCAGCCAAAGTGATATTTGCTCCCAGGCGATTTAGTTCGGTAAAATATATTGCTCTATTTTCATATACCCAATCATGAATCATTGTTTGGCCTTTTGCGCGTATAGCAATAGGTACAAAAAAGGGTAAATTATCAATATTTATTCCAGGATAAGGATTTGAATGGATTTTGTCAGACAGAGCTTTTAATTTACTTGGAAATATTTCAATATCAGCCAATTTAGTGCGTCCATTGTATGAATAATATCTTTTTAGAATTTTATATTTTAAATTCATTCTTTTTAACTTTTCTAATTCTAGGGATAGGAAATCAATTGGACATCTGGTGATAGTGAGTCTGGAATCAGTGATAACACAAGCAGAGATAAACATCATTGATTCTATTGGGTCTTCACTATTCCAGTATTCAACATTTTTATTTATTTCTTTTATTCCATGCACAGTCAAAGTGGAAGTGCCGATTCCATCTATTTTTACTCCCAATGCTTCAAGAAAGAAACATATTTCTTGCACCATATAGTTTGCACTAGCAAATGATATAATAGTTTTTCCCGAAATTAATGCAGATGCTGTTAAAACATTTTCACAAGCCGTATCCCCAGATTCATACATTACAATTTCAGCAGGTTTTAATTTTGACGCGCTTATTTCATAGTTTTGTGAAGTAGTTTTTATTTTTATTCCTAATTCTTCAAGAGCATAAGTATGAGCGGCAATTGTTCGTCTTCCCAAATTACAACCCTGCGCATGGGGTAAAGAAAATTTATCCATAATATGAATTAGAGGGCCTATTAACATCACGATAGAACGAGTTTTAATAGCAGATTCAACATTTATATTTTCTAAATTAAATTTTTGGGGTGGGGTAATTATTACAGTATTTTGGTCTTGCCATTTTATTTGTACTCCAATACTCTCTAGAATTTCAATCACTCGATTTACTTCTTCAATATGAGCGATACCATGCAATGTGGTTATACCCTTATTTAAAAGGGAAGCGCAAAGCAGACCGACTGAACCATTTTTAGAAAAATTTGTTTTTATTGAGCCACTTAATTTTTTTCCACCATTTACTTGAAAATCGATTGAATCATTTATTGAAACTACTTTGTGTTCTAAGACATTACTTATTTTTTGCAACAATTCAGTCGTGAAATTTTGTTCACCTTTTTCCATGCGGGGGATAGAACTCTGAGAAGTGTTGAGAGCCCTAGCGAACTCTCCTTGAGTCATTCCACGCCTTTCTCTTAACTCTTTTATAAAATAACCTATTTTTTGTTGTTCAGTCTGTTTTTTCATATTAAACAGTATATCTCATATATGAGATAATGCAAGTAGATAACTATTCTAAAAATTGTGCCCGAGGAGAGAATCGGTCACGTATAATTTTTTACTAAAAATTTACTCGACCCCGACTCACGTCGTCGCGTTCCGTCTTTCGATTCTACAATAAATGTATCCCATACATTTCTTGTGCTCGGGGAGAGAATCGAACTCTCATGATGTTGCCATCAATAGATTTTGAGTCTATCGCGTCTACCAATTCCGCCACCCGAGCGTGAATTTTATTTTACTTTAATTTATGATAAAATACAATCATGTCTAATTTATATTCCAATTCAATTTTCTGGATTGACACCGATAAAATTAAACCAAATCCTTTTCAACCAAGGCGTGATTTTGACGAAGCTCGATTAGCAGACTTGGCTTTGTCTATCAAACAATATGGAGTGCTTCAGCCACTCACAGTTTCTCGACTGGAAGTAGAAAAAGAAGATGGAGGTATTGTCACTGAATATGAATTGATTGCTGGAGAACGCAGACTTCGAGCGGCTAAAATTGCGGGAGTTATTCAAATCCCAGCCATTATTCGTGTGGGAGATACTGCGATGATGAAACTCGAGCTTGCAATAATAGAGAATTTGCAGAGAGAAGATTTAAATGTCGTTGATCGCGCTCGCGCCTTTTTTCGTTTAACTACTGAATTTAAATTTACCCATAGTGAAGTAGCTAAAAAGATGGGTAGAAGTAGGGAATATGTATCAAATACACTCCGTATTTTATCTTTAGGAGAAGATATTTTAAATGCTTTATCAGAAGGCAAGATTACCGAAGGCCACACTAGGCCCATACTAATGCTTGCTGATCACCCCGAAGAACAAATTGTATTGTTTAAAGAAATTTTATATAAAAAAATAACCGTACGTGAAGCAGAGAGATTGGCACGTAAAATTGCTTATGATCGAGTGCGCAAGAAAGAGTTTATGCCCGATCCAGAAATTACCGAACTTGAAGAAGAATTTCAAGATAAATTGGGAACTCGAGTGCATATCGACAGAAAAGACTTAGGAGGACAAATTAAAATAGATTTTTTTTCTACTGAAGATTTAAGAATGATTTTGGATTTAATCAAAAAAGGAGAAACAGAGAAAAAGCCCGATGAATTATTAGAAAATTATATTGCAAAAAATACTGTTGCAGAAGAAAATAAAGGAGAAGGAGATATATCTATTGATGACCGAAGTAAAGATGAAATCAAAGAAGACGATGATAGTCTTTATAATATTTCCAACTTCAGTGTTTAACTACGGCCAAAAGATTTCAGCCTAGCGAGTAAGCTATTTTTTTCTAAGTAAGATTTTATATGTTTTTTGGCTACGGCAGTCTTTACAAATTCTAACCATTTTGATGATGGGTGGGCATCTTTTTTAGTTATTATTTCCACAATATCTCCATTTTTTAATTTAGTAAACAATTGAGACATTTTTCCATTTATTTTTGCACCGAAAGTGTGGTCACCAATATCTGAGTGGATACTATAAGCAAAATCAATTGAAGTTGAGTCTTCTGGCAAATCTATGACATCTCCCTTCGGGGTAAAGATGAAAATTCTATTATTAAAAAAGTCAGTTTTTAAATGTTCGATGAACCTCTCTGGTTCTGCAGGATTGTAATTTAATTCCTTTAATTCTTCAATCCAACCAAACTTTGATATGTCCACGCTATTTTTTTTTGTTTTTTTCTCTTTATAAGCAAAATGAGCGGCCACGCCATAAGCCGCTTCTGCGTGCATTTCTTTAGTTCTAATTTGAATTTCAGCAATACCACCAGAACCTGTAAACACAGTAGTATGTATAGATCTATAGCCATTGGGTTTGGGTACGGCAATATAATCTTTGATTCTACCTGGAAGGGGATTCCAAATTGAATGCACTAGACCGAGTACTCGATAACATTCCTCTACTGTTTCCACCACCACTCGAAGAGCTACGATATCATGAATTTTTTCTAAATCCATATCATATTTTAAAAGTTTTTGATAAAGACTATATTTATGTTTTACTCTGTAACTAATTTCAACAAATTTAATTTTTTGTTTTTTTAATTCTGTTTCCAATTTTTCGCGTATTTCTATGAGATATTTTTCAAATAAATCTTTTTTCTCTTTTATTATTTCTTCCACTTCTTTGAATTCTTTTGGATAAGCATAAGGAAATGCCGCGTCTTCTAATTTTCCTTTTAATTTTCCCATACCAAGACGATTCGCCAGTGGGGCATATACCTCGATTGATTCAAGAGCAATTCTACTTCTTTTTTCTTCAGGAATGAATTTCAATGTTCTTAAATTATGTAATCTATCTGCGAATTTAATAATCACCACTCGCAAATCATTCGCCATTGCAATAAAGAATTTTCGTAAAGATTCCACATGCCTCTCATGCCCGCGATATTTAAGAGATCCGAGTTTCGTTACTCCTTTTATTAAAAATACAATATTTTCTCCAAATATTTTTTTTAATTCTTCTTCATTAGTTTTAGTATCTTCAAGTACGTCGTGAAGTAATCCAGCGGCTATAGTTTGCGTGTCCATACCCATACTTGCCAAAATTTTTGCCGTTTCAAAAACATGGAAAAAATAAGGGTCTCCGCTCATTCTTTTTTGCCCTTCGTGAGCTTTTAGGGCAAAATTATAAGCTTTATTGATGAGTTCTTCATCTTTCTTGTTTACACCACCCTCTATAGCGCTCATTAATTCTTTTACATTCGGCATAATATCATTATAACATCCAATGTTATTGTGGTGTCTACTCTATTTTATTTAATTTATCTGGGCGATAATTTGGACACTTATTATCACTACAGCGTTCAGGAATGGTTTTTGTACCTTCCATCATTAAGCTTTCACACTTATCACAAATATTACCCGTGGGTTTAGCTTTAATAGCAAATTTACAATT
>CAYHDS010000025.1:0-7788 GCA_964355475.1 uncultured Candidatus Saccharibacteria bacterium | reverse complement strand
CTTTGTAAATTTCAGAATTAATTGGATTCTTAAGAATTACCTTCTGCATTTCTTTATCAATCTTAAACATTTCACAAATAGCAATACGTCCTCGAGTTCCCGAAGGACAATCAGGAGATGGCACCGTATCATACATATCTTCTCCAATTACTATTTCTTTTTTAAATTCATCGGGTAAATCTTTAAATTGTTCTTCAAATTGCATTTTGACACTTGGATCCATAGGTACTTTTTTTCTAGATGATGGGCAAGTAGTACGAGCAAGTCTCTGGGCCATGGAAAGTATTAAAGTCGGGGCAATTAAATAAGGATCAACTCCCATGTCAATCAATCTGGGTATAGCACCCACTGCATTGTTGGTATGGAGAGTAGAGAGAACTAAATGCCCAGTTAAGGCTGCTTGAATAGCCAACTGAGCTGTTTCTTTGTCGCGAATTTCTCCAACCATAATCACATCTGGGTCTTGACGCAAAATAGAACGGAGTCCAGAAGCGAAAGTATAACCAATTTCTGGCATCATTTGGGATTGATTTATATCTGGCATATGGTATTCAATTGGATCTTCAAGAGATACAATATTAGTTCTTTCTTTATCAAGCTGATTCATCATTGAGTAAAGTGTAGTAGATTTACCAGACCCCGTAGGTCCAGTAATTAAAATTAAACCAAAGGGTTTTTTTATTGCTTCTTGAATTAAACTCAAATTTCTCTTAGATAAACCAAGCTGATCAAGTGGTTTGACCCCTTTCTCCGAATCTAAAATTCTTATAACCACTTTTTCACCATAATAAGATGGCATAGTAGAAACACGAAAATCAATCTTTTGACTATCAATAATCGCGCTAAAGGCGCCGTCTTGCGGTTTTCTTTTTTCATCTAAACGTAATTTGGCTAAAATTTTTATACGAGCCACAATTCCATTATAAACATTAGGTGGCAAAACTATTGTAGTATGCAATGTACCATCTACACGAAAACGAATTTTTATCTTTTCTCCAGTATGCTCAATATGTATATCCGAAGCTCCACCCTCAATCGCGTTTTTTAAGATAACTGCGACAATTTTTATTACAGGTGCATCTTCGACTATCTTAGCCTCTTCTCCAGATTTTATACTACCTATTTCCTTACTTAAATTTTCCTCATTCAAGCCCTTAGCATCGATTTCATCTTGATTCAGCTCTTCAAGCGCTTCTTTTACTTGACTACCTAAGCCCTTGTAAGTTTCTACAATCTTTTTATAATCACTTTTAGAAATTAGAAAAAGCTTAAATGGAAAACCTAATTTATTAGAAATAAATTGGAGCGCATCCATCGCTTGAGTATTTTCTGGATTAACAATACCAACTTCAAGAGCACCATCTTTGAATTCAATCGGCACGAAACCATAATGAGTTGCTGAATCTTCAGAAATATATTTCAAGGCATCAAAAGACATAGATTGAACATCTACTTTTTTTACTGGTATTTGCAAATATTCTCCCTTGGTCTCAAGAATTACCTCTTCACTAATGCTAGACTCAAGCAAGGCTTCATCAATATCTCCATTATATTTTTCTTTGGCACGACTTTTAACTTCACCTATTTGGCTCTGTTTAATAATACCCCTTTTTACTAATTCTTCTAAAAAACTCATATTTTAATTAATTGGGTTTAGAAGGGGGTGGTGGGGGTGTGGTCGACTGATCAGCACCAAGTGGAGCAAAAGGATTGGCCCTACCTTCATTTCCGTCTCCTATAAGTGTAATACTAGAATCAGTTAAGGCTTGGAAAGCCTTATCAGAAAAGATAGAATCATCAAGTTTTATATTCTTTACATTAAGAAGAAGAGGAAGAAAATCTTTATCAAGGGCTGGAAGAGAGGATGTCGAATTAGTAGTACTTATTGGATTACCAACAGAAGAAACTAAACTTGCCCCTTCGGGAGACTTTTTGATGAAAAAAACATAGGCTAAAATTAAAAGAATAGCGATTGATAGAAAAATTATTGCATTTTTTATTTTTGATAACATTTTAATTTTTTAACCAATAAGTTTTAATCTTAAGATTGTATTTATAAACATCAGATGAAAAATTTGAGCCTGAACTGCTGGTAAAAGATAAAGAAGCAATATCGACAATCCTTAAATTGTTTTCAATATCTTTTATAAAATGTACAAAATTGTTGTAAGAGCCCTCAGTAGAAAATTCCAAATTCCAAATTCCATAATCTTTACGTGTTTCTGCTGTCACTCCACCTGAGATTACTCCCGGACTACTTTTTAAAGATTCCTTTTGGACTGCGTCATATTTCACATCTTTTAGAGCCATACCATAAGGTATAGCCAATTTTTCAATTTCTAATATTAAACGAATATTGTCCACACTTTCTGGTAGAAACTTTTGTAATTTATTTAAATTTTCACCTCCAATAGAATTATATTTTTGAGTCAATTTTTCTCTTTCATTTTCAAGCGCTTTTGAATTATTTAAGGCCTGATCATAGGCCGCTACTTCAGTGCGCAATAAATTAATATCTTTGTAAAGAGGATTAGTAAAGGTAAAAAAGATGGCGACGGAAACTCCTATTAAAATGATTGGCATTATGAATCTAAGCATATATTTTAATTTGGAACATCTAAGGGAACATTATTAAAAGATGCATCGCCTGCTCGAAGTAACATATTTTTATAATCAATAAAAGTGGGATCAAGAAAAAACTCTAAATCGAAAAGCACATTACCGCTATTATCTAAGGAAAGGTTTGAAAAAACGGGATCAATAAAATATTTATTTTTAACAAAAAGATCAGATTGCAAAGCGATTGATCGATATCCGACAGCCAATCCACTCATTTTTACTAAAATTTTTGTATTCTTGTCATCACTAAAACCATAATCAAATTTTGTAAAACGCACAGTTTTCATAGTAATGGCTTGCAAAGATTCAAAAATTGGAGAAATAGCCACGTGTTTAGATAAAATTTCAGTTGAAGCACGAAGACGTTTGTCTAAAACTTGAAGTTGATTTATTTTTGAAGGCTCAAAACGATTTTTTGCTAAATTTAAATCTCCCTCCATTTTGGTAATATCTTTTGTCATGATACCTTTGTAAAAATACAATCCACCAGAAGCAATAGCTATCGTGCACAAAATAAAAATCGACAACACAAGCAAAGAAGACACTGGCCGTGCTATTACTACCCGTTCCTCAATCATCGGTTTTTTGGGTATAAAAGATGTTTGAAAATTTTGTTCCATTTATTTATATATTCTACCTCTATTATCGCACTTATTGTAATTTTCGTAAAGCTAAACCTATAGAAACTGCAAATTCTGGACCCATGGCAAGAAGTACCTTGTCGAGAAATGCTGGAGATCCAACTTTAGAAAATGGATGACCTAACTCTATTTCAGCTCGAAAATTATCAGCAGCCACTTCTTTGAGTCCTTTTAAAAGGGCTCCACCACCAGAGAGTATAACTTTGCTTATAGTTTTATTATATTTTTTTTCATAATTCAAAACCACACTATTGGCTTCAGAAAATATATAATCAGTATGAACTTTAATAATTTCGGACAAATTCTTTGTAGTCGGATTATTAAAAAGTCCAAATTCTTTTTTCATCTTTTCTGCTTCAATAAAAGGAATACTAAAAGATGTAGAAATTGCATTAGTTATATCTTCTCCACCTCGATCAATAGTGTGATAACTTTTTACCATACCAAATTCTACTAATGAGAGTTTTGTACGAGATGCACCAAAATCCATTAAAAGCACCAGTGAAAGTTCGTGCTCAAAATTTGATCTAACAGAAGAAAAAACTTCAATCTCAAAAAAAGAAGAAGACAAATTGCATTGCGAAACGATAGATCTATATTTAGAAACTGCATCATTTTGAGTGGCTACAACCAACACATTCTTCTTGTCTATTTTAGAAGGAATTTCAGAATTATGCATCTCTTCAAAAGAAGGTTCTTTTTCGGGTAATAAAAAATAATCAAGAGATACTTCAGTAATAGGAACAGGAATATATTTACGAGCTTCAACTGGAATAACTGACGGCATTTCTTTTTCCGTTATTTGAGCTGGAAGTTCAATGGTAAAAATCAAGCTTGATTGTATCGGTATCGACAAAGCTGCAATACTACTTGTTACTCCAGACTGTTTTAGTACTTCTTTTAAAGCCTCAGTGATTTTCTCGACAGTAAGATTAGTAACACGTCCAATATCAAGATCCGAATAGGGGCCAAGCGAAATCGAACCATAAGTCTCTAGTATCGCCTTACCTTCTTTCTTTTTTAATTCAACAACCTTAATGGAAGAAGAACCAATATCAATACCAACGGCAGAGTCTCCTCCGTCACCCCCAAAAACATTTACATGGGAAAAAATTTTTGCAAATGGATTAAACATAGCCGAATATATATGATAAAATACTATCTAATTATATCATATATGCATTTTTTAAACACTATATTAGACATAGTTTTTCCAGTCTACTGTATATCCTGTGGTACCCCAGGATCGGATTTATGCGAAAAATGCCTATCTCTCTGCCCCTCTGCAGAGAGAGAAAGCCAAGACTGGATTTTCCCATTATTTGATTATCGACATCCACCCATAAAAAAAGCAGTCTGGCTTATTAAATACAATGGTAAAAAAAGATTAATAAATACTTTTGGAGAATTGCTTTATGGCCGAATTGTTGAAGAGCTTTCAGAATTAAGAATAATGGAAAATTTCAATGAGCCAATTTTAATACCCATTCCCCTATCAAAAAAAAGATATAGAGAAAGGGGCTTTAATCAATCGGAAATACTTTGTCAAAAATTAATTGAAATAGATCAAAATAAATATCTAAAATTAGAGAAAAATATTCTCATTAAAATTAAAGAAACAGAACATCAGGCACGTATCGGAGACAGACGCCACCGACTAAAAAATTTATCTGGATCATTTTCTGTAAAAAATAGCGAAATAATAAAAAGAAAAAATATTATTTTGATAGATGATGTTACCACTACTGGCGCAACCTTGAATGAAGCAAAAAAAATTCTCAAATCTTTCGGAGCGCGAAAAGTAATTGCTTTCACTATCGCACATTAAAAAATTTGATATACTACCAATATGAAACATTGCAAAGATTGTGAACCAGCCCAAGAAAATCACTTCGTGGCATATACTTCAGTTGTCTTGGGTTTAATCGATGAACCCTTTTTGGGCTTAATGGAAAAAATTTTTCAAAGTACGGCTGATAAAATATCAAATAAAATTTCATTACCCTTTTTTAATTTAATGGTATTTCTCCGTCTCGGATATTTTGCTGATAAAATAGATGAAAAAGATAGTTGGCGCACAAAGTGTTTCTGGGAGGAAGCCAATCGTAGGGGTATTAAAATGAAAGAATTTCATCTAGGACCAATTGGCGACGCTTTTATCGCAGAATATCAGGCTAATGGAAAAAGTAAAAAAATTCTTTTTGATGGTTTGCCTAGGCCTGGATTAAATGAATCAGAATCCCTCAAATGGATGGATAATAAGGGTATTATGAAAAAGAAATTTAAAAAAGAAGGAATTCCAGTAGCTGACGGAGGGACGGCTTTTACAAAATGGGGTGCACTTAAAATTTTCAATCGTTTAATTAAGCCCGTCATCACCAAGCCAAATTTAGGCTCACGAAGTAGACATACAATGATTCATTTAAATACACCAAAAGATTTAATAATGGGCTTCAAAAAAGCGAAAAAACTCTCTCCACTCGTTGTAATAGAAGAAGAATTACGTGGTTATTTATTTAGGGGTACTCTAGTCGGGGGGAAATTAGTCGGCGTAGTTAAACGCGATCAACCAGAAGTGCTTGGTGATGGCGAGAGTACATTGCGAACACTTTGGGAAAAAGAAAATTTAAGACCAGAAAGAGGTGGCCCAATTTTTCATAAAATACCTATCGACAAAGAAGCTCTGGAAGAATTAAAAAGACAAGAGGTAGATATGGATAGTATTATAGAAAAAGACAGAGTTATTACTTTTTCACAAAAAACTAGTCGTGGTTGCGGAGGCACAACCACTGAAGTAACAAATATCATTCATCCAGAAAATAAAAAAATGCTCGAACATGTGGCAAAATTTTTAAATGATCCATTGATCGGGGTAGATTTTATTTTAGAAGATGTTACTAAATCTTGGAAAGAAGAACAACATTGTGGAATCATTGAATGTAATAGTCTTCCTTTTATTGATCTGCACCATTATGTAATGTTCGGAAAACCAGTCAATGTGGCAGGCGCTCTTTGGGACCTAGTATTACCAGAATCAAAAATGCAAACTAAAATATAAATTACTTCTTTTGCAAGGTTTCCATCGAAATTTCTGATTTTGGATCAAAGGCGTTTGGGTCCATTTCTAGATGAGAAATGTATTTTTTTTCCGTTACAAATTCACCCAAAAAATTTAAAAAATCTGCCTTGGCTTCTCTTTCTCCTTTTTCTTCAATATGTTCAACTGGATGTGCCTCTGGAGTAAATTCATAATGCCCACAAATTTCCCCATCTTCATAAACTCGCAAATGATATTGGTCACTAAAATCTGTTAATTTTCTCCAGCTTAAAACTTGTTCTTCGTCTATCCAAGCAATGAAATGATTACCAAAACCCCATTTGTCATGCAAATGTTTCTTTAAGCCTTCCAGTGTTTTTCCAGACGAAAGCCATCCTATGTGATATTTTTGTCTTCCCTTCTTGTGCCAAATAAGACCAGTTTTCAAAAGAAATTTTCGGAATGGCAAAAAAAATTTATATATAAAATCCCAGATATCTTGTTTTAATTTATCTGCTGGAGTCATTTTAATCTAATCTAATTGATTTTATTTTTACAATATAAAAAAGATAAATAAGCTCTAATACACTAAGAGTGTTTAACACTAAAATAGCAATAAACCAGCCCTTTTCATTCCTTTTTACGGCGTGCCAAAGAGCTAAGCCTTTCCAAAAAATTACCCAGAGAATAATAATAATAAAGAGACCTACTCGAGATGGAGACATCTCAAAACCCATAAATTGTGAAAAGTTTTGCATATATCTATAATAACACTTTTTTACAATCAAAAACAGGCTCTATGTGATACGATATTATTATGGAAAAAGAAGTCAACATTGAGAAAAGTTGGAAGGAAGTAATGCAAGACTATTTCCAATCGGAGAATTTCCGTATTTTGTCTGATTTTATTCGCGCAGAATATATGAGCAAAAAAGTTTATCCCCAACCCAAAGACATCTTTAAGGCATTTTGGCTCACGCCTTTTGACAAAGTCAAAGTGGTAATACTGGGTCAGGACCCTTATCATGGAGTAGGTCAAGCAGAAGGACTCTCTTTTTCGGTGCAAATAGGAGTAAAACTTCCACCTTCACTTCAAAATATTTATAAAGAAATAGAAAATGATTTAGGAATAAAAAAGAATTTTAATGATGGACATTTAGAGCCTTGGGCGAAACAGGGAGTATTTCTCTTAAACGCGATTCTGACAGTTATTGCAAATTCACCAGCTTCGCATCAAGGCAAAGGCTGGGAGGAATTTACTGATGCAATTATTAAAACTATTTCTGATAAAAAGGAGCATGTAGTATTTATTCTGTGGGGCAATTTCGCCCGCAGTAAAAAATCTCTTATCGATGAAAAAAAACATTTAATAATTGAATCACCCCACCCCTCGCCTTTTTCAGCCAACAACGGCTTCTTTGGTAGCAAACCTTTTTCAAAATGTAATGATTATTTAGAAAAAAATGGTCAAAAAAAAATTATTTGGTAACA
>CAYHDS010000024.1:2835-7954 GCA_964355475.1 uncultured Candidatus Saccharibacteria bacterium | reverse complement strand
AATCCAACATAGCTGGTTTGCCGATGGAAGAGCTTGAGAGAGCATTAGAAGAATTTGGTATATAATTAATTTATGGCAAATAAAATAAATTGTATTATTATCCATGGATGTCCATCAAATGAAGCGGAATTTATGACTCCCGACAAGAGTTCATACTATAAGCACTGGATAGAGTGGGCAAAAAATCAATTAATTGCAAAAGGAATAAATACAGAAGCACCTTTAATGCCGAGTCCATGGGTGCCAGATTATGAAGCTTTTAAAAAAGAGTTTGAAAAATATTCAGTTTCGGAAAACACAATTTTAATTGGACATAGTTGCGGGTGTGCTTTTCTGGTCCATTATTTGGGCGACTCAAAGAAAAAAATAAAAAAGTTAATACTTGTAGCACCTTGGAAGATTCCCAAGGAAGGGAACTCTATTAAAGAAAAATTTTATACTTTTCCAATTAATGAAACAATCAAATCTAGAATAGGGGAAATTGTTATGTTCACCGCTGACAATGAAAGAGAGGATGGTAAAAAAAGTCTAGAAATTTATAAAGAAAGTCTTGGTGGTAAAATTATAGAACTTAAAGGAAAAGGGCATTATACCTTTAAAGATATGGGAACTGAAGAATTTCCAGAATTGTTGCAAGAAATAATATAATAAATTGATGGATGAAAAAGATGATAAAAAAGTTCTCGTTAAAGTTCGGGCAATTATTTTATATGAAGGGAAATTATTGGTAGTGCGACATTCTCGCACGAAATTTTTAGCACTTCCAGGAGGTCATTTAGAATACGGAGAAGATTTAAAAGAATGTTTGTCTAGAGAAATTATTGAAGAGCTTGGAGTAAAGCCAGAAATAGGCAGACTTTTCTATGTAAATATATTTACAGAAAAAAATGATACGCAATATTTAGAATTTTTCTTTGAGATAAAGAATGGGGTAGATTATCTAGACATTGAGAAACTTGCCCGTTCTCACGCCCATGAGATTGATGAAATATTTTGGGCAAGTCCAACTGACGATATTAACATTCTTCCCAAAGTTTTAGCGAACGATTTTAAAACAGGAAAGATGTTTTCAGATGAAATTAAATATATTAAGGATTAGTCCGTTGTTTTAATTTGTGCTATACTAGAAATATAAAATTCTTATTAAGTAAGAACGGTTCTTGTTTGAGTTAAGAAATCTATGATTGGTGGACCATTAAAAACAGATATAGAAAGACAAACCGTCATTGCTCATGATTTAGAGATAATTGACATGGTTGTTTTTCGTAAAGAGATAGCAGCCCTAAAAGCTGAAAGAGAAAAAAATGTTTCAAATATGAGAGAATTTGTTTATGTAAACCCAGATGAGCTTACTGAAGCAGACGCCGTTATGTGGTATAAGTTTAAAAATGACCAGAAGGGCCTGGTTTTGCCCGTCGATTTTTATGAGTATGAAAAAGAAATAAACGTTTCGGAAGTAAGCTCTCGTTTTGCTTTGCTAGCAGTTTTTAAAAATAAACTTTTATCTTTATGGACGGAGGAAGAGTCTGCAGAATATTTAGCATTACAAGAAAAAGGCAAAAAACTTTTAGAGATGGAAGCTTTTCGCTCTGAGATTAAGAAGCTTGTTGCTACAGCTTGGAATCAAACTGGAAAAGATTTAGAATTTCGTGATGTATTACCCTCCCAACTTACTGAAACAGATGCCGAGATGTGGCGCAGAGTTCAAAATTCTGAAAATATTACAGAGACTGATTTAGAAAAATACCGTAAAGATATAAAAGATGATGATAGGTCCCGGCTATTATTTTATCAAGTTATTGAGAAAAAAGTTCGAGTATTTTCCACACAGGAACATAAACCTCAGTTATAACAATGTTAAAAAATACTAAATTCTGGATTTTTGTTTTTATTTTTATAGTGCTGGTTATTGTATTTTTTTTAAATCCAAGTTTTCTTGGCGGGCAGATTTCTTATGAATTTATCTCGGGACAAAAAAAGGACATTATTAAAAATTTATTACCACTCGAAACACCTCCTTTTCCTCCACTTGATAAAGATGCTTATGATAAAAAATTAATTGAATTAGCCAACAATCCTCCAGCGCCGACACCCACCACAAAAGTTGTAAAAGATCCCAAGACAGGACAGACCAATACTGTCACTATTCCAGCGAAAGTTCTTCCTCCCAACATTTGGCCCGTTACTACTGTTTATCCCAAAGACGGAGCAATTTTGCCGTTTAAAAGAATCGTTGCTTACTATGGTAATTTGTATTCAAATAAAATGGGTGTTTTGGGTCAATATCCTGAAGAAGAAATGCTTACTAGACTAGGTGCGGAAGTAAAGAAATGGGAAGTTGCTGATCCAAATACAAAAGTCATTCCTGCGCTTCATTATATAACAGTGGTGGCGCAGGGTAGCGCAGGAGCAGACGGTAAATATAGAACCCGTATGCCATTTATCGAAATAGATAAAGTATTAAAAATTGCGGAGAAAATAAATGGTATTGTTTTTTTAGATTTTCAAGTTGCTTTTAGCACTCTGGAAAAAGAGTTACCGATTTATGAAAAATATTTTAAAATGCCAAATGTTCATTTGGGTATTGATCCCGAATTTTCCATGAAGGGAAATATTAGGCCGGGAAAAGTTGTCGGCACTTATGATGCAGTTGATGTAAATTTTGCAATAAATTTTTTAACTCAAATTGTGAAAGAGAATAATTTATCTCCCAAAATATTAGTAGTACATCGCTATACACAAAAAATGGTTACTCATTATAATCTTATCAAGCCTACACCCGAAGTTCAGGTGGTGATGCATATGGATGGCTGGGGAGGAAAAACAAAAAAGATAGGCACTTATCAGCATTTTATTTATAAAGAACCAGTGCAATTTACGGGTTTTAAGTTGTTTTATAAAAATGATATTTTAGAGTCGGGAACTACAATGTTTACACCAGAAGAACTTATGAAGTTAAATCCTAGGCCAATTTATATTCAATATCAATAAAATGATAGAATTATATATATGAAAGAAGGGGACATCAAAATAATAGAAAAAGTAAAATCTAAAAGTCGTTTTTTTCATGCATTTCGTGGTCTTTATATTTTCTATAAGACTACTCGCAATTTAAAAATACATCTTAGTGTTGCTATACTCGTGATTTTTTTTGGTTTTTATTTTTCTGTTTCGGAATATGAATGGTTGGCTTTAATTTTATCCATAATATTTGTTTTATGTGCTGAAGCTTTTAATACTGCTTTTGAAATAGATATAGATCTCACATCGCCAGAATATCATCCATACGCTCGCGATACAAAAGATGTAGCAGCTGGGGCAGTTCTTATTGCATCTCTAGGGGCTGTTATCGTTGGACTTATAATTTTTGTGCCAAAAATTTTAATGGTATACTAGAAATATGACCAACGTAAAAATTTTCACATCTGTAATTATTGTCCTTATATTGGGAGTTATTGCAACCGTGCTTCTCCGAGGAGAGAGCACCCCACCCGGTCCTGGTAAATATGATCAATTTGCACAATGCCTCAAAGATAAAGGAGCGGTATTTTATGGAGCTTTTTGGTGTTCGCATTGTATTGCTCAGAAAAAACTTTTTGGCTCATCTGCGAAATTATTGCCCTATGTGGAATGTTCTACAGCAGATGCTTCTGGCCAAGCGCAAATTTGTACTGATAAAAAAGTTGAAGGTTATCCAACTTGGGAATTTGCAGATGGTTCTCGCGTATCTGGAGAATTATCTTTAGAAAAATTAGCCGAAAAAACTTCTTGTGTGTTGCCACAATAATATTATGACCCATTCGACAAACTCAGGGTCATGGTGATAAAATAGAACCATGAATGCCGCTTCTGTTCATTACTTAAATGTTTTTCTCGGTTCTGGAGCCATCATTTTACAGATTCTTTCTGTATTAGCACTTTTCCTTTTATTTTTCGGACCCAAAAAAAATATTTTCTTAGATTATATTAGTAAACATTTTCTCGTATTGAGTTTTTTGCTTTCTTTATTTGCTTCGATATTTCCGCTTGTTTATTCTGAGATAATTAATTTTCCACCTTGTGCACTCTGTTGGTGGCAGAGAGTTTTTATGTTCCCATTAGTATTTATGTTTGGTGTCGCATTTTGGGATAAAGATAGGAAAGTGATTCGCTATGCGCTACCCCTTTTGTGTGCTGGTTTTTTAATTTCAGTTTATCAGAATTTCTTTTATTACTTTGGAGAAAGTTCGTCCTTACCCTGTGATGCTTCGGGAATATCTTGTTATCAGCGCTTGGTTTCCGAATTTGGTGGCTATATTTCCATTCCAATGTTAGCTCTTACGGCTTTTGGCGCCCTTCTTGCATTTTTAGCCGTTGCTCATTTTTATAAAAAAGAAACTATTTAATTTTTATTTTTGTGATAAAATAGAGCTATATTAAAAATTAAAAGTTTTATGTTGTAATCATTTTATGAATTTTAAAGATATGATAATTATATTTGTTTTTATTATTGTTTTGATAGGAGTGTGGATGTTTGTGCGTTTAGATGCAGATACTCCAAAAAAAGAAGCAGTAAAAGACAAACTGGAAATACCGTTTAAAGACGATGCTGTGCAGGGTGCCAATAAAACGATTAATAATTTAGATAATAAAAAAGTTATGCAAGCAACGTTGAATACAAATAAGGGAGATATCGTCATCGAGCTTTTTGGAGATAAAACACCCAATACGGTGGCTAATTTTACTAAATTAGCTAAAGAAGGTTTCTATAATGGTGTAAAATTTCATCGAGTAATAAAAGGTTTTATGATTCAAGGTGGAGACCCACTAACCAAAGATGATACAAAAATGTCTCTTTGGGGTACTGGTGGCCCAGGCTACAAATTTGCTGACGAAATAGGTAAAGATAATAAAAATGACATAGGCACGATAGCGATGGCCAATGCTGGACCAAATACAAATGGCAGTCAATTTTTCATCAATGTTGCTCCGAATAATTTTCTAGATGACAAGCATACTGTTTTTGGCAAAGTTATTTCTGGTATGGAAGTAGTGAAAACAATTGAGACTACGCCAACAGGAGCAGGTGATAGGCCCGTGAGTCCAGTTATTATAAATAGCATTACACTGAAGTAGATTA
>CAYHDS010000024.1:0-2735 GCA_964355475.1 uncultured Candidatus Saccharibacteria bacterium | reverse complement strand
ATACATGATAAAAATTCTATTGAAAAGGTACTAAAGGGCAAATCCTATGGACCTGTAGAAATTTCTTTGGGTGAGAGTAAAATTTTTGAAAACTTAAAATATAAAAATGGAAATAAGTTAAAAGCATGGTCTAGCCATGGAGATTCAGTAAAAAGTGTACCCGCTAATTTCATTGTGACCGCCACTTCAAAAGGTGGATCTGTAATCGAAGGTATAGAATGCGAAGAGAAAAAACTTTATGCTGTGCAATTTCATCCCGAAGTGGAGCAGACTGAGGATGAAAATATTATTTTGAATAATTTTATGAATGTTTGTGAATGCGAGAAAGATTATGATAAAAAATACGTAATAAATGAGATAAGAGAAAATACCAAAAAACTATTAGGTAAAAGCACGGCCATTATTGGTGTTTCTGGCGGAGTGGATTCTACGACATTGGCCGCTATTTTAGCTCCTGTTTTAGGAGATCAACTCAAAGCTTTTATGATAGATACTGGTGGAATGCGTAAAGAGGAAATTGAAAAGGTAAAAGAGTTGGCCCAAAAAGCGCATATTAATTTAGAAGTTATTGATAAATATAAAAATAAATTTATAGAAAGTGTCGGACGAAGCATAGATGCCGAAGAAAAAAGAGCCCATTTTAGAAGTGTCTACGGAGAAGTATTTAAAGAAATAGCACGGTCTTATGGGGCGACATATATGATACAGGGAACACTCGCTACTGATTTGATAGAGTCGGGTAGCACAGGAGAGTCTGCAATGATAAAAACGCATCATAACGTAGACCTTGATTTAGGACTTGAAGAAATAATGCCCCTATCGGATTATTTTAAATTTGAAGTTCGAGAATTTGCGCATGAATTTGGTTTGGATGAATTAGTATCTCAAAGACAACCTTTTCCGGGCCCCGGATTATATTTGCGAATTGTCGGAGTGAATGTCACAGCAGAATTGCTAGAAATTGTTCGTGAGGCGGACTATGAAGTGACTGAAATTTTGAAGAGACATAATTTATACGATAAAATTTCACAGACTATTGTGGCATTGCTTGGCATAAATACAGTCGGAGTAAAAGGTGACGGGAGAGTGTATGGATATTCTTTTGTTGTGCGTACTGTAGAAACCACAGATTTTATGACTGTGAAAGGTTTTTATTTACCTAAAGAAGTTTGCGAAGAAATTATAAGCACTTTAGTAAAACATCCGAAAATTGTGCGCGTCTTTTTTGATTTTACATCTAAACCCCCAGCTACTACTGAATTTGAATAAGTAATCCTAAACGACTCCTGATTTAATAGATTGATTACAATCTATTAAATCAGGAGTACAATATGTGTAAAGGTCGGCTGTTATCATTTTAATTAATATTATATGAATAAACATAAACTTGGATTGGCTTTTGGTTCTTTCATGGCTTTGTTTCATTTGGTTTGGGGATTATTGATAGCTTTTGGTATGGCCCAAAGTTTGCTTGATTTTATTTACAATTTACACTCACTTAATAATCCTTTCATGGTGATGCCTTTTGATATTGTTCGCACCATTGGTTTGATTATTTTTACCTTTTTGGTGGGTTATATTATTGGTTATGTTTTTGCATTTTGTTGGAATAAATTTCACAAATAAAATTTGTATTATAATTAAATAATGCTAACTTTTACTACAAAAGAAATAGCATTAATTAAAAAATTAAATACACCAGAGAAGGTGCAGGATTTTTTGAATAGTTTGCAATTTAATTTTGAGAAACCTGCCCGTAATGCTTCACATAGCGATGCAGGCGGGAATGGAGAGACCTTGAAAAGTCCACTTTTTACCTTAAGAGCACGACAAGCTCATTGTTTCGAGGGAGCGCTCTTGGGGGCATATATATTATCTCTACATGGTTTTAAACCCCTAGTGATGCATTTAAAAGCCACCAAGAAGGATTATGATCATGTTGTCGCACCCTTTGAGGTAAATGGCTTTTGGGGGGCATTGTCGAAGACAAATCACGCAGTCTTACGTTTTAGAGAGCCAATTTATAAAAATATTCGAGAACTTGCATTGTCCTATTTTCATGAGTATTTTCTAAATAATGGGGAGAAAACTTTAAGACAATATTCGAAATTATTAAATTTAAATATTTTTGAAAAAAATTGGATGACACTTGATGGCGATTTGTGGGGTATTGATGAAGAATTGGATAAAATTAAACATTATGATATTGTACCCAAGAATTATATTAAAAAACTCCGTAAAACAGACAAGGTAGAAATACGAGCAGGGAAAATCACAGAATATAAAAATAAATAAAACAAAATGCGCCGTCCAGAAACTAGAGCGGCGCCTTTCGATTGATGCGATACAAACTACGGGGTCCTGCCATTTCTTCCCGCTAGGAAAGAAGAATGGCGAGGGGTACTCGTCCTTCACGGAGGGAAATGGCTTCTTCTAAACGGCCTTTCGAATCCAAAGTCCTTCAACAGACCTTACGTACTTCCGTACAATCTCTTGTCGAACCGAGGGTTCTTCGAACTGCCCTAGAAACCAAATCCCTATCTGAAGTCGTGTACACCCACAACCTTCTCTCTTTGATTTACCTAGCATGGTCATCAAGAGAAGAGATACAGGGGTCCTCAAAATCAAGGAGCACTGTATCTGGGTACATTATAGCAAATACACAGCTTTTGTCAAGTATGTCGTATAGGTTCAATAGCTTGGACGGATTGAGGTATATCATAGTAAATATATGT
>CAYHDS010000023.1:0-8256 GCA_964355475.1 uncultured Candidatus Saccharibacteria bacterium | reverse complement strand
AGTTCAAAGTATAAAAAAATAACATCATTTTCTGACGGCCGTCTAAAAGTGGTGTGAGAAGGTGGGTAATGAACTGTGTATAACTTGATTTGCTAATTATTGTGTAGGGGGGTATTATTTGGGTATTACTCCGTTTTTAATTTAACTAAAAAATTTATGGGATTTAATGATGCGCCAGGTTCAAAAACAGGTAGTGTTCCACATGATGTAAGAGAGGAGGCAAGAAGGTGGGTTTTGGGAAAGTCAGTTGATCAGGCAAGCGAGGAACTGAAAGCAGTTAATCAAAGCTTAAATGCAATTGCCTCTGGTAGTCCCAGGTCTCCTTCTACGAAAGAAGATCTAGAAGGACGTAAAGAAGTTTTGGAAGAATATATACAAGCTAATAGAGTTAGAGTTTAAGATACAAAACTCAATTCAGTTATTGCAAAATAAAAATCCCCTTAAGGGGATTTTTATTTTGCTTTAACTAGACCAGCTTTGAGGAGGGTGGCGTAGACGCCGTTTTTTTTCATTGTGCGCATTCCGCGAGTGGAAACTTCTATGTTGATTGATTTATTTAATTCAGGTACAAAAACTTTCTTTTTTTGAAGATTTGGGAATTTTCTTTTCTTGCCAGTTGGATTGAACTTGGTCGCACGAGTACGATTGGAGTACCCGCCTCCAACGATTGAACCTTTTTTTGTTATTGCGCATGTTTTCATTGTAGTTTCAACATGCTATCATAAAACTTACATGAACGCAATTGATATATTGTTTTATATAATCATACTTTTATTTTCTATCGTGATACACGAAGTCTCACACGGTTTTATGGCAGAATATTTCGGTGACGACACGGCTCGAAATGAAGGGAGGTTGACTTTAAATCCCCTAAAACACATTGACCCATTTGGTTCCATTCTTTTGCCTGCAATTTTAGTTATTACTCGAGCGCCGTTTTTATTTGGTTGGGCAAAACCAGTGCCTTATAATCCGAATAATTTAAGAGATTTAAAATGGGGCACTTTTTGGGTGGCAGCCGCTGGAGTCATATCCAACCTTTTTATTGCAATTCTTTTTGGTCTCATTATTCGTTTTTCATCTTCTTTTGCTTTACCTCAGAATTTTTATTTTATAACTTCTTCAATAGTTCTCGTAAACTTAGCGCTTGCGCTTTTTAACCTTGTGCCCATTCCGCCACTTGATGGTTCTAAGATACTTTTTTCTTTAATGCCTAGGCATTTTGAACCACTGATGATTTTTTTGGAGCAATATGCTTTCATACTTTTACTTGCCTTTATAGTTTTTTTTTCAGATTCCCTATATCCCATATTAGCCTTTTTATATAAGATAGTTACTGGTTTGGCATTAATATAAAACCTCCATTAGAGTTAATTTGCATTTTTTCTCTCTTTATAGTAGATTACTTCAGAGTCTTCGGACTCTTTTATTTTAGGGTTTTTAGGTTTTGCTAAAGCCTAGCGCCTAATGCCTGTATTAAATTATGCCAACAATCAATCAATTAATTAAGAAAAAAAGAGTAAAAGTCCATGCTAAATCAAAGACGGTGGCACTTGCGCGTGGTTTCAATGTTCTCAAGAACAGACCAGTCTTTTTTCCAGCACCTTTCAAGCGTGGAGTATGCACAAAAGTTACCACCACTACACCTAAAAAGCCGAACTCCGCTCTTCGAAAAATTGCTCGTGTACGTTTAACCAATGGTATGGAAGTAACGGCTTACATTCCAGGTGAAGGACATAATTTACAAGAACACTCCGTGGTAATGCTTCGTGGAGGACGTGTGAAAGACTTAATTGGAGTTAGATATCACATCGTTCGTGGAGTACTCGACACACAAGGCGTAGAAAAGAGACGACAAGGTCGTTCACTTTATGGTAATAAAAGACCTAAAAAAGAAGTAAAAAAATAAATAATCAGACGCTAGGAATTAGGATTTAGGAATTAGCAAAAGCTAGAGCCTAGAGCCTAAAAAACTAAAGCCTAAAAAATTATGCGAAGAAAAGTAAAAAATCGAAATATCGTTCAACCAGACTTTATATATAATTCCGAGAAGTTGGAAAAATTTATTAATTACATTATGTGGTCTGGTAAAAAAGAAACTGCCCGCAAGGTAATGTATATGGCTTTTGATGTGATAAAAGAAAAGACAGGCAATCCAAATCCACTTGAAATTTTTGATTTAGCGATGCGAAATGCTGGTCCGATGACAGAAGTGAGATCAAAAAGAATTGGTGGTGCGAACTATCAAGTTCCTCGCGAAGTTCGCCCAGAACGCAGACTTGCTTTAGCGATGAGAAATATTCGTGACGCCGCTCGCAATACTAAAGGCAAACCAATGTATTTAAAATTAGCTGATGAACTCATTTCTGCTTCTAAAAACGAAGGTTCTGCTATTAAAAAGAAAGAAGACATTCACAAGATGGCTGAAGCTAACAAAGCTTTTGCCCATTTTGCTTGGTAATTTTTATGGAAAGAGACTATCCACTAGAAAAAGTTAGAAATTTTGGAATTATTGCGCATATTGATGCTGGTAAAACGACTACGACCGAGCGTGTGCTTTTTTATACTGGAGTATCACACAAAATCGGTGAAGTGCACGATGGAGAGACCACAACTGACTGGATGGAACAAGAACGTGAGAGAGGTATCACAATCACTTCTGCGGCAGTGACATGTTTCTGGACCCCAACTTATGATTTAAAAAATAAAGCCTTGAAACATCGTTTTAATATTATTGATACACCTGGACACATTGATTTCACAGTAGAAGTGAAACGTTCTCTACGTGTGCTCGACGGTGCGGTTGTGGTTTTTGATGGTGTGGCTGGAGTAGAACCTCAATCAGAAACAAACTGGCGTTATGCCGATGAAGCGAAAGTTCCTCGTATTTGTTTCATAAATAAATTAGACAGAATTGGCGCTTCTTTTGAACATTCTTTTGCAACTATTTTAGATAGATTGAATAGAAACGCTGTTCGTATGCACATACCTATCGGACTTGAAGAAAAACACGAAGGTGTTATAGATTTGCTTCGCATGAAAGCATATTATTTCGAAGGCGAAATGGGTAATACTGTGATAGAAAAAGAAATTCCCGAAGAATTAAAAGCTGATGCAGAAAAATATCGCAATGAACTTGTAGAAAAAATAGTTGAAACTGATGATGCTTTAATGACTGAGTATTTAGAAGGCATGGTGCCAAATGTGGAGACACTCAAGAAAACACTTCGCAAAGCTGTTATTGCCAATATTATTTTTCCAGTTTTCGCTGGTTCTGCGCTCAAAAATAAAGGAGTGCAATTAGTGCTTGATGCGGTGGTGGATTACCTTCCATCTCCAACAGATATTCCTCCTATCCCAGGAATTGATGCAAATACCGAAGAGCATGCAGTGCGTAATGCTTCTGACAGTGAGCCCTTTTCTGCCCTTGCTTTCAAGGTGGCGACTGATCCATTCGTTGGGCAGATTATTTTCTTTCGTGTTTATTCTGGAACTCTTTCTGCAGGAAGCTATGTTTACAATCCTCGTACTCGCAATAAAGAACGCATAGGTAGAATCTTGCGTATGCATGCGAATGACAGAGAAGAAGTAAAAAAAGTTTTTGCTGGAGAAATCGCCGCAGCGGTGGGTCTGAAAGATACCATAACCTCTGACACTCTGTGTGATGAAGAAAAGCCGATTGAATTAAATAGAATTGTATTCCCTGAGCCTGTTATCTCTCTTCGTATTGAACCGAAAACAAAAGCCGACCAAGAGAAAATGGGTATGGCGCTTAGCCGTCTCGCTCAAGAGGATCCAACTTTTAAAGTATCTACTGACCAAGAAACTGGTGAGACTATTATCGCAGGCATGGGAGAGCTTCATTTGGAAATTATTGTAGACCGAATGAAAAGAGAGTTTACAGTAGAAGCAAATGTGGGCAAACCACAAGTGGCTTATCGTGAGACTATCAATGGTACTTCTGAAGCTGAGGGTAAATATATCAAGCAGTCGGGCGGACGCGGAAACTATGGCCATGTCAAGATAAAAGTAAAGCCAATGCAGGCGCTCAATAAAGAAGAATTGGAAGATTTGCCAAAGAATACAAAGCGTTCTCCTGGATTTGAATTTGTGAACTCTATTAAAGGGGGAGTTATTCCACAGGAATATATTGCTCCTTGTGAAAAAGGATTTAAAGAAGGTTTGGATCGTGGAGTTTTAGCTGGATTTAAAATTGTAAATGTTTCTGTCGACCTTTGGGATGGAAGTTACCACGAAGTTGACTCCAATGAAATGGCTTTTAAAATTGCAGCTTCAATGGCTATTCAAGATGCATGTCGCCGAGCCAACCCTGTAATACTCGAGCCGATGATGAAAGTAGAAGTTGTAACTCCAGAAAAATTTATGGGAGATGTTACAGGCAATTTGTCTTCCAAGCGTGGAATTATTGAAGGGATGGAAGATAGGGGGATGAATAAAGTTCTCCGAGCCATCGTGCCTCTTTCTGAAATGTTTGGTTATATGACCGGCCTCCGTTCAATGACAGAAGGCCGTGCATCATTTACAATGGAATTTCTAAGATACGACATTGTTCCCAATAATGTTGCAGAAACTATTATTGCCGCTAGAAAATAAAATTGGATAAGGTTTAACCTTGTTTCACAAATTCCTTAACCTATCATATATGATATATTAAGGAATTTTTGTGTATTTATATTTCTGCTATCGCGGAGTTATAAGTTTTTTTGTCTGTGTATAACTTTTCTTGCTAAAGGTGTGTGTGGGGGGGTATTATTAGCTCATTATTAAGTCTTTAATTAAATATAAATTTATGTCAATGATGGAATCCATTTTTGGTCCTAAAAAATTAACTAAAGAACAGAAAGCAATACAGGCTACTAGGGTAGAGGATATAGATAAGGCAGAGACCATGGCAGATGCTTCTCATGGGGATCGCTCATTTGCTGCGGACATGAGGAAAAGAGCACAAGAATATAAAGATATTGCAAAAGTTTATAACAAAGATTCATATGAATCGAAAGATTTAAATTTTGCAGCTAGAAGGGATTTGGATTGGGCAGTTGAGTATGATCAAAAAGCAGAAAAAACTGAAGATGCTACAGCACCTCGATATGATTATATAGAGAAACTAAAACAGATGACTGATGATGAACTTAAAATGGCACTTCAAGAAGTTTTGGCTTACAAAGAAGAGGCGGTTAGACAAGATGATGCTAGTCAAATTCCAGATGATTCAATAGAAAAATATAGAGAGGCAAGAAGAATAGACGGTGAGGCTCAAATGATAGAAAAGATGATAAAAGCACGCGAAAAAGCTAAGTATACCAATGAGGCTGACGCTATGGTTGAAGATTTTCATAGAAAATATGGAGAAAAAATAGAAAATACTCATGATGCTAGTGAAGAGGAGTTTTTAAGAAAAAAACTCAATGCTGAATATGAGGCTTATGATGAGGATAAAAAAAGAGAGAATGGTGAAAAGGGTTAAAAATTTTATAAAAATACCCGAAAGGGTATTTTTTTGTTAAGATATTAAGAATGTTACTCACACCCTTTTATGACCCGGAGAAGTCCTATGAAGAAAATTTCGAACAAGGTCCTTTTGGCGCTTTTGCGGACGGGGAAGTCTTACCAAGGGTTCCCCTTGGTAAACAGTATGATTTTTTGGGACATAAAGTAAATTCTCCTTTTGGTATAGCAGCGGGACCTTTAGTAAATGGTAAATTCGTAAAAGCCGCTCTCGACAAGGGTTTCGATATCGTTACTTATAAAACAGTTCGCAGTACACAGTATTCTTGTCATCCATGGCCGAATGTTTTATCTGTGAAAGTGGATGGAGATTTAACTTTAGAGAAAGCAGGGGGGAAATTGGTGGCTGGTAGAAATTATATAGAACCACTTTCTATAACTAATTCTTTCGGGGTGCCGTCTCCAAGTCCAGAGTTTTGGCAGAAAGATTTAAGTGATGTAGTTAAATATGCCCACGAGGGGCAGATAGTCGTTGGTGCTTTTCAGGGTACAAAAAAAGATGGACAGAGTGTAGAAGATTATATAAATGATTATCGCGTGACTGCCAAACTTTTAAAAGATACAGGAGTGCAAGTTATGGAAGTGAATTTGTCTTGCCCCAACGAAGGCACAAATAACTTACTTTGTTATGACACAGAAAGAAGTGTGAAGGTAGTGAAAGCAATAAAAGAAATAATCGACAACATTCCTTTGATAATAAAAATTGGTTATTTTAAAGATAAAAATGTTTTTGCAGATTTTGTAAAAAAAATTGGAAATATTGTGCAAGGTATTTCCGTTATCAACACTATTGCAACGGAAATTGTGAATGAAAATGGTAAACAAGCATTGCCCGGAGAGGGAAGGTTGCGCAGTGGAGTCTGCGGACATGCAATAAAATGGGCTGGACTTGATATGGTAAAAAGATTAAAAAAACTTCACGAAGAATTCGGATATTCTTTTACTATTATCGGTGTCGGTGGGGTGATGAATGCAGAGGACTTTCAAGAATATAGAAATGCCGGTGCAGATATTATTATGTCAGCGACAGGAGCGATGTGGAATCCTTACCTTGCTAAAGAGATAAAATCCCGATCACGACTTTAGTCGGATCGTGGATCCTCGACTTGGGTCGGGAGAAAAGCTAGTATAGATATATGAACACCGCACAAAAAGTTGCAGAAGTGTTACTTGAAATAGGTTCTGTTGGCTTTGTTCCCGATTCTCCAATAACTTTTAAGTCTGGTATCAAATCTCCGGTTTATGTAGACAATCGTAAGTTTCCTTTTCACCCAGCAGAGTGGAATGTGGTTATAGAAGGCTTTGCGGATATAATTAAGAAAAACAATATAAATTTTGATGTTATTGCTGGAGTGGAAGCCGCTGGAATACCACATAGCGCGGCGCTTGGATTTTTCCTAAAAAAACCTTCTGTGTTTGTCAGAAAACAAGCCAAAGACCATGGGACAAAAAAGATGGTTGAAGGTGGTGATGTTAAAGGGAAAAAAGTTTTACTGATTGAAGATTTGGTTTCAATGGGGAACAGTTCACTTTCGGCCATAGCATCCCTCCGAGCGGAAGGAGCAATAGTGGAGGATTGTCTGGTAATCGTGAGTTATGATTTCCCTGAAGCCAAGGAAGCATTTATAAAAAATAATGTAAATTTGCATACAGTAACTCACTTTCCGACAATTTTAGAAGAAGCTACCAAAAGAAACATTTTAAAAGATACGGATTTAAAAATAGTTAAAGAGTGGTTTGCAGAACATACAAAATAGCACCAGAATTAGACGGCCGTCTAAAAATGGGGTGATTAAAATAAAATGAGCATTGAAAAATACAACCAAAGAGCTAAAAAAACAAATTCACTTCTTTGTGTTGGGTTGGACCCAGATTTTGAGAAAATACCAGCAAAGTTTAAACAAATGGAATTTCCACAATTTGAATTTAGTAAATGGATTATTGGAGAGACGAATGAATATACATCTTCTTATAAAACCAATAGCGCTTTTTATGAAGCGCGAGGAGACAAGGGTATAGTGGAATTAAAAATGACGATAGATTATTTAAATAAAAATTACCCAGATATTTTTACTATTCTTGATGCCAAGCGGGCAGACATTGGAAACACAAATAAAGGATATGTAACTTCAGTTTTTGATTGGTTAAATTTTGACGCCATAACATTACATCCATATTTGGGTAGTGAAGCCTTGGCTCCGTTTTTGGCAAGAAAAGATAAAGTTTCTATTATTCTCTGTCGGACTTCAAACCCTGGCGCGCCTGAATTTCAAGATTTAAAATCTGACGGAAAAACAATTTGGCAAATCGTGGCTGAAAAAGTTTCCAAAGAATGGAATGAAAATAATAATTGCATGCTTGTTGTCGGGGCTACTTATCCGCAAGAGTTGAAAAAGATTCGAGAAGTGGCAGGGGATATAACATTTCTTGTCCCTGGTATTGGTACCCAAGGAGGGGACCTGAAAGCTGTTATGGAAAACGGTTTAAATAGCGAAGGCCTCGGACTCCTTGTGAGTTCTACCAGTGGTATAATTTTTGCCCAAAATCCCAAGGCTGAAGCACAGAAACTATGTGAAGAAATTAATAAATATAAGGGCGTTTGACCCGCACACTTATATTAAAGATATTGAATACAATACGCCGAAGGCGTTTCTTTTATATAAGTGTGCGGGTCGTATTCTAATCAGAAGCTTGGACGGAATTAATTAATAATTGACTTGGTGTTTT
>CAYHDS010000022.1:2739-8930 GCA_964355475.1 uncultured Candidatus Saccharibacteria bacterium | reverse complement strand
CACACTTGCTTTTTATTTATGATTTATATATTATTTTAAACGGACCGAACCGTTTTTACTCGAATATGCTAGAATATAAATTCAATGAAATACAAGAGTATTATTTTCGATTTTGATAGTACAATAGTGAGCATTGAGGGATTAGAATTTTTAGCTGAAGTATCATTAGCAAACAATCCAAACAAGGAAATTATTTTTAAAAAAATTAAACGTATTACCAATTTAAGTATGAATGGCAAAATAAAATTTGATAAATCGCTTTCAGAGAGAGTTAATATGTTGTCTCCAACACGCAGTCAAGCACTCCAAGCGGGCACACAAATTGCAAAATTAATTAGTAAATCATTTTTGAAAAATAAAAAGTTTTTCTCTAAATATGCTGAAAATATTTATGTCATTTCAGGCGGATTTGAAGAACTTATTATTCCGAGTACAGAGAAATTGGGTATTTTAAAAAATAAAGTTTTTGCGAATCAATTTATCTTTAACGACCATGATAAAGTAATTGGGCTTGATTCTTCTAGATTGACCTCTAAACACCTCGGCAAAGTAAAACAATTGAAAGCACTCCATTTGCCCATTCCAGCAGTAATTATTGGTGATGGTTATACTGATTACGAAGTTAAGGAGCGGGGTGTAGTGCAAGACTTTATTGTTTATACCGAGCACGCTAAAAGAGACAATGTAGTACAAAATGCCGATTTTCGAGCAAAGACATTTTCAGATATTTTAAAATTTATTACTTAAATAATAGATATGAAGAAAATTAATAAAAAAAAGAAAATAAAAGTTTTATTGTTAGAAAATATTCATACGAGTACCAAGAAATTCTTTCAAGACAATGGTTATGAGGTGAAAACTTTTGACAAAGCCCTAGGCGAGGAAGAGTTGATACGAGAGATAGAAGATGTCTCAATTTTAGGAATTAGGTCAAAAACGAAAATAACAAAAAAAGTGTTAGATAATGCTCCGGAACTTTTAGTTGTTGGCGCATTTTGCATCGGAACCGATCAGATAGACATGAATGCATGTAATAAAAATGGTGTGGCTGTTTTTAACGCTCCATATTCTAGCACTAGAAGTGTAGTGGAATTAACTCTGGGCGAAATGATAATGCTTCTCCGTAGGGTTTTTGATAAAAGTGTTAACTTGCATAAAGGAATATGGGATAAAGGAGCCTCTGGTAGTTTTGAAATGCGTGGTAAAACGCTTGGTATCATTGGTTATGGAAATATTGGCTCACAACTTTCTTTTATTGCCGAGTCATTGGGTATGAAAGTTTGTTTTTTTGATTTAGCCGAAAAGTCTGCGATAGGCAATGCAGAAAAGTGTAAAACTATGGAAGAGCTTCTAAAAAAATCTGATATTGTAACCATACACATTGATGCTCGTCCTGCCAATAAAAATTTGATGGACAAAAAACAATTTGCATTGATGAAAAAGGGTTCGTATTTTTTAAATCTTAGTCGTGGTAATGTGGTGAATTTAGACGCCTTGGCTGACAGTCTAAAGTCTGGTTACTTAAAAGGGGCTGGTATCGATGTTTTCCCAGAAGAGCCGAAAAATAATAATGAGAAGTTATTTAGTGCATTACAGAATTTACCGAATGTTATCTTAACTCCGCATGTTGGCGGTAGTACAGAAGAAGCCCAAAGAAATATATCTAACTATGTTTCAGCCAAGCTTTTTGATTTCATTGCTACTGGCAATACCAATATGTCTAATAATTTACCAAATGTTAATGTTCCACTACTAAGAAAAGTTCATCGTATCATACATATTCATGAAAATATCCCTGGAATATTAGCAAAAATTAATGATGTTTTTGCAGATTATAAAATAAATATTTCTGGTCAACATTTAGCCACCAATCAAACACTGGGTTACGTTCTCACAGACATAGATTCTCCTTGCAAATTAGAAATTATTAACAAATTAAAGTTGATACCTTCTACTATAAAGGTAATAATGCTTTCTTAATAAAAATATGGAATTAATTTATTTTACTGTTGGCCCAAGCAAGTTACACGAAAAGTTTGAAGAATTTATAGCGAAAGGTAATAAAGAAAATATAGGCTCACTTTCGCATCGTAGCCCTAGATTTAGCGAACTTTTTGAAAATTTGTCCAATAATTTGAAAATACTTTTTAATGTTCCAGAAGAGTATTCTGTTTTTTATTCTGGTTCCGCTACCGAATTTATGGAAAGAATTGTACAAAATTGCTCTGAAAAGAACACTTTACATTTTGTGGACGGTTCATTTTCAAGGAAATTTTCTGAAATTAGCGGAAAGCAGGGCAGGATCAATACCGAAATAGTTGCTGAAGACGACGGCTCATTTTTCTTGGATAATTTACCAGGTACTTATGAGCCAGAATTAATATGTTTAACACACAATGAGACGACTAATGGCGTTACCTTATCGCCTCTATTTATTGAATCAATACAAAAAAGATTTCCCGATAAATTAATAGCTCTTGATATTGTTTCAAGCGCACCAACTAGTAATGTTGATTTTTCAAAGATTGACTGCATATTTTTTTCAGTGCAAAAAGGCTTTGGTTTGCCGGCCGGCCTGGGGGTGATATTTGTGAGCCCTAGGGCTTTGAAAAAAGCCGAAGAAATAGAAAAAAATGGCAAACAGTATACGGGATCCTATCATTCATTTATGGACCTTGCCAAATATGCAAGCAAAAAACAAACTCCCGAAACGCCAAATGTTTTTGGAATGTATTTATTAAATGAAGTCTGCTTGGATTTTTTAAACAGAACAATCGAAAAACTAAGATCAGAGACAAAAATAAAAGCGGATTTAATATACAAAGCATTGGATGGTAATAAAAAGTTAAAACCATTAGTTACTAATAAAGAACTTCGGTCCGAAACCGTAATTGTGGCAAAGCCCATAAATGGCTCACAAGAGGTGATTGAATATTTTAAAAAAGGTGGATTCTTAGTAGCCAGTGGTTATGCTGAACAAAAAGAAATGCAAATTAGAATTGCGAATTTTCCCAGTCATAGTATAGAACAAGTTCAAAAATTGTGTATGTTGATTGATAATTACTAACCATTTTTCAGCTTGACTAATAAAGAAACAGGTTTATCATAAAAATGAACCAACTTCTTGGGATATCGCCCGAGAACTTGGAGGCTCTTAAACAGATGGAGAACGACTCATGCGAGAATTTCGGGTAACCGAACATCTGCCCCGCAGGACTACTCGTCAAATCGTTAGACGGGAGGTTCTCAACACCCTGAACGACATGGCGATCGGAGAATCTGTCGTGGTCGTTCCTGTGCATTGGACGCGGGGAGTCCTCGAGTTCTCGCCCCCCGGCGACCTGGTCGTGAAGCGACCGATTGGTCGTCGCCGTATCACTCCCAAGAAGTATCTCGATTGAGATTGTGGGGAGTAAGCGCCGCCTAATCACTTGACTGTGATAGGGCGGCGCACCTCGTTTAGGCCTTTTTATTAAATCAAAATGTAATTATTTACTTTTATGTGTATTTTTTTGAATATAATTCTATAGAGTGATATAATTACTTTATGAAGAATATTTTTATTACCAGAGAGATTCCGGGGAATGCAGTAAAAATGCTTGAAGATAAAGGCTATAGTGTAACTATGGGGAAAAGCAAAGTTCCTCTAACACAAGAAGATATTAAAAAAGAATTAAAGAAAAAAAATTATGATGCAGTTATTACTCTCCTAACTGATAAAATAGACGCAAAAATATTCGACATAAATCCATCTACAAAACTCTTTGCCAATTACTCTATTGGTTATGATAATTTTGATATAACAGAAGCAAACAAAAGAGGAATTAGTCTGACAAATGCACCCGGAGACTATGTAGACGGTATAGCTGAACATACCATAGCCTTGATTCTTGCCCTGATGTCTCGCCTGGTTGAGGGAGATAATTTTATGCGTAAAGGAAAATATAAAGGCTGGGATCCAATGCTTTTTATTGGTGATGATATTTCAGGTAAAACGGTAGCCATCATTGGCACAGGTAGAATCGGAGAGAAAGTTGCTCGGAAAATTTATGCGAGTTTTGGCGCCAAGATTATTTATTATGATATTGTCAAGAATGAACGAATAGAAAAAGAATGTAATGCAATATTTATGAATTCTGTCGATGAAGCATTGATGGTAGCTGATGTCGTAAGCATACATGTACCGCTTTTGCCTTCTACCCATCATCTCATCAATAAAGAAAGATTAAATAAAATGAAGTCTTCTGCATATCTTATCAATACGTCTCGTGGAGCGGTTTTAGATGAAAATGCGCTAGTAGAGGCGCTTCAAAAAGGGAAAATAAGAGGTGCAGGGCTCGATGTCTATGAATTTGAGCCAAAACTTGCCAAAGGTTTGACTAAACTTACGAATACCATACTTTCTCCGCATATCGCTTCAGCTCAGATTGAAGCACGAGTTGAAATGTCTAGAATTGTGGCGGAAAATGTTATAGATTTTCTTGAAGGTAAAGAACCAAGAAATAAAATAAATAAATAAATAAATAAAAATGAATGAAAAGTTTATTAAAAATTTCGAAGAATTAGCGATAAATAAAAATCGTGAAATAATTCTCAATATTGCAGAGACGGGGCTCGCTTCTATAAATACCGACGAAGTTATATTAAATTCTATTAAGCTAGAAGGTGATGTGCTTCGTATTATGGGAGAAAGTTTTGACCTTTCTAAATTTAAGAAAATCAAAGTAGTTGGTTTCGGTAAAGCATCTGTCGATGGGGCTTTAGCATTAGAGAAAATATTGGGATCTAGGATTGCACAAGGCGCTGTGATAGGTCTTAATAAAGTTACTTCTAAGTATATTGAAACTTTTATTGGAACACATCCCAGACCAAGTGAAATGAATATTGTTGCGGGAAAAAAGATATATGAAATAATTAAAGATTCTACCTCTGACGATTTAATCATTGCTCTTGTTTCAGGCGGTGGTTCAGCATTGTTGTGCTCTGGAGAAGAAGAATGTGAACAAGGAATAAAACTTTACGATTCATTTTTAAAATCTGGTAAAACAATAACTGAAATTAATACGGTCAGAAAACACCTTTCTCTATTAAAGGGTGGTAATTTGGCCAAAGTGGCATATCCTGCGACTATCGTTAGTTTGATTTTTTCTGATGTGCCCGGGAGTCGTTTTGAAGATGTGGCATCTGGACCAACTTATAAAGATGAAACGACAATTGCCGATGCGCAAAATATAATTGATAAATATAATTTAGGGAATTTTGTTTTGCTAGAAACACCCAAAGAGGATAAATATTTTGAGAAGGTTCATAATTTTGTTTTGGTTTCCAATAAGACATCTGTAGAAGCAATGGTAAAAAGAGGGGGAAGTTTAGGCTTGCAAACGAAGGTAGTTTCAACAGAATTATATGATGAAGTTGGTATTGCAATTTCAAAAATATTTTCTGCAAAAGAAGACGATGCTATTATTTTTGCCGCTGGAGAACCCAGCATTGTAGTAAAAACAGGAGAAGGTAAAGGTGGCAGAAATCTCCATATGGGGCTTTTGGCTTTGAAAAATAAAATGATTGATAAAAATTCGGTTTTTATTTCTCTTGCATCTGACGGTATGGATAATAGCGACATTGCTGGGGTTATCATTGATAAAGACACAATAGAGAATATAGAAAAATTGAATTTAAATATTAATGACTATCTAGAACGTTTCGATTCTTATAATTTTTTCCAAAAAGCTGGAGGTATGATTAGAACTGGCCCGACTGGTGCCAATGTTTCAGATTTGATGATTCTTTTAACTAAAAATAATGAATAAAATTACTAAAATTATAGCCGAAGAAATTAAGGATTCACGAGGAAATCCGACAATAAAAGTGACAGTTTTTTCGGGTGATATTTCTGACAGCTTTTCTGTTCCTTCTGGCGCTTCGACTGGTGTTCATGAAGCACATGAATTACGCGATGAAGATGGCAAGGGAGTCAAAAATGCCATAAGTAAAATAAATAATGTCATTGCCCTCGCATTAATTGGTAAAGATGTTTTAAACCAGAAAGAAATTGATAGAATTATGCTTGATTTAGATAATACTCCCAATAAAAACAATTTAGGTGGGAATTCAATTATTGGTGTCAGTATCGCCTGTGCTAAGGTAGCAGCGAGGGTTTCTGGAGTAGAAGTATATGAGTATTTGCGAAC
>CAYHDS010000022.1:0-2639 GCA_964355475.1 uncultured Candidatus Saccharibacteria bacterium | reverse complement strand
AATCTTGTGCCACTTGGCGTCAACATACCGAATGGTTTCGCACTGACGGCTGATGCTTATAGACACTTTTTCAAACAGACTGGTTTAGATGAAAAAATTAAAGAAATTCTTGCCGACCTCAATACGAAAGATATTTATAATTTACAAAAGCGCGGAGAAAAATGTCGCAAAGCTATTTTAAAAGAAAAGTTGCCTCAAGACTTGAAAGATATCATTGCACAGTCTTATAAAAAATTGGGAGAAAAATATGGTAAAGATCTTGCAGTGGCAGTACGTTCTTCAGCGACCGCGGAAGACCTTCCTGGAGCATCTTTTGCTGGACAGCAAGAAACTTATCTCAATATTCATGGCATTGATAATATTTTAGAAGCCACGAAGAAGTGCATTGCCTCGCTTTTTACTGATAGAGCCATTTCTTATCGAGCAGATAAAGGATTTTCTCATTTCGACGCAGCCCTTTCTGTCGGTGTGCAATGTATGGTGCGGTCCGACTTATCTGCTTCGGGTGTGGCATTTACTATTGATACTGAAACTGGTTTTGATAAAGTTATTTTAATTAATGGCATATATGGCCTTGGAGAGTATATTGTTCAAGGTAAAGTTATTCCTGATGAATTTATAGTTTTTAAACCAGGTTTAGAGAACAATAACAAGAATCCAATTATTGGTAAAAATATTGGTAAAAAGAATATTAAACTTATTTATGCTAGAAATGGCACCAAAGAAGAAAAGGTTTCGGAAGATGAGCAAAAGAAATTTTGTATCACTAATGAAGAAGCGGTGAAGCTGGGGCAGTGGTGTCTCCAAATTGAGAAGTATTTTTCTAAGAAGCATAATCGTTATCAGCCGATGGATATTGAATGGGCAAAGGACGGAAATACAGGAGAATTATTTATTGTTCAGGCGAGACCAGAAACAGTTGTTTCAAGTCAAGATCATAATGTCTTGAAAGAGTATCAATTAGAGAAAACTGGTAAAGTTTTGGTAGAGGGTATCGCTGTCGGTTCAAAAATTGGCAATGGCAAAGTACGTGTTTTAAGTAGTGCAAAGAACATTTCTTCTTTTCAAAAAGGAGAAGTTTTGGTTACAGAAATTACTGATCCAGATTGGGAGCCGATTATGAAAATTGCTAGTGCAATTATTACAGATAAAGGTGGACGCACTTCTCATGCGGCCATTGTTTCTCGCGAACTTGGAATTCCTTGTATCGTGGGTTCAAATAATGCAACGAAAATATTGAAAGATGGCCAAGAGGTAACGGTGGATTCTTCTTCTGGCCAAGTAGGTCGTGTTTATGAAGGAATAATTCCATTTAAAGTTAACGAACAGCATCTCGACAATATGCCAAAAATCGAAACGAAAATTATGGTAAATATTGGTTCTCCTGATGAAGCATTTAAGAGCTGTCACTTGCCAGCACAGGGAGTTGGCCTAGGAAGACTCGAATTTATTATTGCTTCTCATGTTCGAATTCATCCTAATGCTTTAATTAATTACAGCAAATTAAAAATTGAGAAAAGAACTCCTTATATAGATAATCTTTTAAAACAAATTGATAATTTGGCCTATGCCTACGAAGATAAAGCGCAATTTTATGTAGATGAACTTGCGCGTGGTATTGGGAAAATTGGTGCGACATTTTATCCACATCCAGTTATTATTCGTTTTTCTGATTTTAAAACCAATGAATATCGCACTTTGCTTGGCGGTGAATTATATGAACCACAAGAAGAGAATCCAATGCTTGGTTGGCGTGGGGCATCTCGTTATTATGACCCCAAGTTTAAAGATGCTTTCGGTCTCGAATGTAAAGCAATGAAAATTGTGCGTGAAGATATGGGTCTTACGAATGTTATTCCGATGATTCCATTTTGTCGAACACCCGAAGAAGGGAAGAAGGTCATAGAAGTAATGAAAGAATATGGTCTCGATAGGGGGAGTGACAAAGATTTGAAAGTTTATGTGATGTGTGAAATTCCTTCAAATATCCTTCTTGCAGATGATTTTCTTGAAATTTTCGATGGTATGTCTATTGGTTCGAATGATTTGACTCAGCTAACTCTCGGCCTCGACCGTGATTCTGGAATTGTGACCCATATTTCTAATGAAAATAATCCTGCAGTGAAAAAACTTGTTGCAGAAATTATTAAAAAATGTAAAGAGAAGGGTAAATATATCGGTATCTGTGGCCAAGCACCATCGGACTATCCCGAATTTGCACAATTTTTAGTAAATGAAGGAATTGAAAGTATATCACTTAATCCAGACACAGTTATAAAAATTATTATGGCACTTGGAAAGAAATAAGATAGGTTTTAATTGCAGATACTTTGCTTACGGTCCACAAAATAAAAAGCCCTACTTATATGGGGACTTTTTATCATGTGTGGTGTTATTATAGCATTTGCGCGAACCTATTTTCCAGAAAAAATGAAGGACTAGCGTTTCCCCGCGCGCTACGCGCCTCTGTGCGAAGCACAGAGCTTTCCAAAATGGAAAGTGCGGGGAAAACGCGATACGCACTCCGCCACAACTAATCTGGGGCTAATGAGGCGGAGTGATGGACTCGCCCGCGCGGAGGAGGGGTCTGGGGAGGAATCCGCGCGGGCTTCGGCTTTTTGTTTTTGGCGGGGCGGGCA
>CAYHDS010000021.1:7083-8983 GCA_964355475.1 uncultured Candidatus Saccharibacteria bacterium | reverse complement strand
TTGCTTCACAAAACTCGCTCCTTATTTCTAATTTCGCGAATGTCTCTCTTGGTGACCCCACAGGGAATCGAACCCTGATTACCGGATTGAAAACCCGATGTCCTAACCGTTAGACGATGGGGCCATTAAAAACTTAAGACCTATCGTCCTGAGTATTCCCGAATGGGCGATGGGGCCAATGTCATTCATCTTATAATATTTTTGAAAAAACTGCAAAAAGTGCTAGATTTATAAACGGAGACGTGGCAGAGTGGTTTAATGCACCGCTTTCGAAAAGCGGCATACCGCAAGGTATCGTGAGTTCAAATCTCACCGTCTCCGCAATTTAATCATGTTATAATTCCCCTATGTTTCTAGACATTCTCTTGAATTTATTTCTTGGCCTCTTGATTGGCTTTGTTATTGAATTTATTTATCGGTCTTACAATGCAAAAAAGATAATAATACCGAAATTCATTAATTATCTAATGTATGGATTAACGGCTGTATTTCTCGTCTTTATCTATAACTTAAACACTTCCATAGTTTGGAAATTGATTTTGATTTTCATATTCCCAACCCTCATAGAATTCATCATCGGGTATTCTTATCTTAAAATAAAAGGAAAATATTTGTGGACCTACTTCGAATACTCCCCCAACTTTATGGGCATAATAACTCCCCTCTTTTCTATTTTTTGGTTCATCATCGCCGTCGCTTATTACTACTCAATTCTACCTATAATTATCGCTTCATTAAATTGAATAAATAACTCTTAATGCGTATAATTCAATTATGTCTTTAGACTACAAAATAAAAGAAATAACTGACTCGAATCTTTCGACTCTTGAGGATTTATCTCTGGACGCCATCGCCGACGGACATCACTCCGTAGAGAAAGCAATTAAAGAATGGGTAGATGGAACAAATAGCTTCTCAAAAAATGGAGAGAAACTTTGGGGCATATTCCTCAATGAGAAATGCATTGGAATCGGTGGTGTGATGCAAGACCCTTTCATAGATGACACAACTGTCGGCCGTGTACGCCGTGTATATATTTCTACGAAATATCGTGGATTAGGTCTTTCAAAAGTTCTATTACGATTGATAATAGAAAAAGCGAAAGAAAACTTCAAAACTTTGAGACTCTCTACTCACAATCCTGTGGCCGCACATTTATACGAATCCTTTAATTTCGAGAAAAAGGAAGATGATAAAGTCACACATCAGATTACAAATTTAGAAACTTATAAATTACCTTAATATGAAATATACTTCAGTAATTTTTGATTGGGACGGAACGTTGGGTATGACTCTCCATTTATGGCTCGCTGCCTATCGCAATACATTGCAAAATTTAGGTTTTAATTACTCTGATGAAGTTATTGTTGAAGATTTTTTTTATGAACACAATAAAACCATTCTAAAATACCCTGAGATTGATTGGCCTGTTTTTTTAAAACAAGTTGTCGATTATATGGCTAGTCATGCCTCTACTCTTCCAATGTATGAGGGAGTACATGATACATTAGAAAAATTACAAAAGAATAACATTACTCTAACTTTGGTTTCATCAAGTCCACGAAAATTACTAAAAGAAGAATTAAAACAACACAATTTAGATAATTTTTTTAGAGCCATCGTTGCCGGTGATGATATTATGAGGCATAAGCCAAACCCAGAGGCTTTTTTAAATATTATTGAAATTGCTAAGCTTAATCCAAAAACTGCACTTGTTTTAGGTGATTCACATACTGACATTGTGGCGGCAAAAGCTGCGGGATTAGATTCTTGTCTTTTCTTGCCCATAGAAAATAAAATTTTCTACGATTTCGATAAACTCAAAGAATCTAATCCAACATATTGTGTTGAAACTTTAAAAGATTTTACTAATTTAGTTATCTATGGCTTGTCTTTGCAA
>CAYHDS010000021.1:5134-6983 GCA_964355475.1 uncultured Candidatus Saccharibacteria bacterium | reverse complement strand
ATGCAGTAGAACGTGGCATTTATTTAGTGGCTCGCACTGGCGAATATCCAGAACAAAATATAAAAGACACTGGTTTTGAAGGTTATTTTAATAGAGAATTATTTGAATCTTCGTGCGTAACTTATAAATCTTTTTCCCGTCCTTCTCCTGATGACACAATGAATAAAATAGTGATTTATAGATGTAAAAAGTGAGACAATTAAGAAAAACCCAATTTCCCTTTTTTGATGTCTCTCGTAAGCGCTTGGAGTAAAATATCAAGCTCAATGGTTGCCACCCCCACTACTGTATCAGCCCCACCATAATAAATATAAAGTAATCCATCTTTTTCAACCATACCACATGGAAAAATGACATTGTTCATTATTCCAATTTTTTCATATGATTCTTCTGGCTCAAATATAGGGTCAGCGGTCCGAGCCAAAACTATGGCTGGATCTTTAAGATCAAGCAAAACTGCTCCGATACGATAAGTACTGTGGCTTTTTGAAATCCCATGATAAAGGAGAAGCCAACCATTTTTTGTTTTAATCGGTGGTGCTGTAATACCAACTTTTGCACTATCCCAAGTATTTATTCTGGGTCCTATAATCCTAATACATTTTTTAACTATTTGTGTTTTAAAATCAAGGGATTTAAAATAATCCCCACATATTTCATTACCGATACGATGCAAAATAAAATACTGACCTTGAGTTTTTTCAGGAAAAATACAAGTATCTTTATCATCAAAACTAGGAGGAGTAATCAAAATAGGTTTCTCCCATTTCCAACTCTTTTGTAAAAAATTTTTCTCGGTGATAGAAGTAACAGCGACTCGTGGTGGACCAATACCATCAAAAGCTGTATAACACATATAAATATTCTTCCCAATTTTTGTTAATCTAGGATCTTCACAACCAGAATTTCCTCCAGCAATTTTTTTTATTTCAAAATCTTCTCTTGGACTATAAATCGGCTCTTCTAATCTAATATCAATATTAATACCATCTTTACTTCCCGCATAACCAATATGGGAAGTATTGTCATCTGAAAGTGTTCGATATAATATATGCGTCATATTTCCGAGACGTATGGCAGCTGGGTTAAATGTAGCTTTTGCCTCCCAGGGATGTTTCTTATTGAGTACAATAATGGGATTTTGAGAAGAGCGTTTAAAATGCCAATGACTACTCTTTTCTTTGCTTATCGTGCTGATAAGGTCGGTGAGATTCACATGGGCCATGCAAACACTGGTATCCGCAGCTCCATAAAAAATAGAGAGCGTATCTTTATTTAAAATTGCTCCAGAAGGAAAAATTATATTAGGAACATAACCTGAAAGCTCGTATGATTCTTGGGGAACCAATAATGGTCCATCGGTGCGTCCAAGAATTTTAATTGGATTATTTGAATCTAAAATTACAGCTTCAATCCCAAATATTCGGCCAAGACTTTCAGAAGAAGAAAAATAATTTTGGATATGCGAATATATCACGAGCCATCCATTTGAAGTTTTAATAGGTGTGGCCCCAACTTCGACATGATCAGCGGGAAATCTTTTTAAATCAATAACGTGTTCATCTATTTTTGCATACCAACTATCCCAAAATTTATTGTCCCATAATTCTTCAATCTTATCTACTTGAGCTATGGCAATTTTGGCAGGAGGGATGTCTGTATTCACGGTCACGATAACTGTAATCTTCCCATTCACACGCTCTCTAAAAAGAGTCATCGCTTTAGCATTAAAAGGTGTGACTAAATGTCGTTCTGTAATTTTCTTTAAATCTTTTGAAATAGCGACGGCAACCCTGATTCCCCTTGCTTCAAATGGATAAACAGAAAGTGCTGTATAAAATGTATAATA
>CAYHDS010000021.1:2216-5034 GCA_964355475.1 uncultured Candidatus Saccharibacteria bacterium | reverse complement strand
CTTCTTACAACAAACATAATTATTTTTTAGATTCTAGTAGATTGTTTTTTTAATTTCACTACTTTATTTTTCTTTAAATCAGAAAGCAGGTCAGCAAGTTTTATAGTTGCGACACCGATAACTTTGTCTGCTCCACCATAATATACAAAAAGTGTTCCATCTTTTACCACTGCTCCACAAGAATAAACAACGCCCCATTTATATCCGTTATTTTCGTAATATTCTTCTGGTTCAAGTATTGGATAAGCTCCACGATAAAGAATTTGCGTTGGATCTTTCAAATCTAAAATAAGCGCTCCCATTCTGTATCGATCTGGATTTTTGTGATCCATTGCATGATATAAAATGAGCCAACCAAGATCGGTTTTAATAGGAGCAGGACCAACACCTCGAAACCAACTATCCCAAGTCCGATTTATATCAATTGGTCTAGTGTTATTACTTTGAATAAATTTTTTTCCGTCTAATTCATCCAAGGAGTCAAAATATGCAATAAGAATTTTGGGGTAAAAGCTGTGCAGTATTGCAAATTTACCATTTATTTTTTCTGGAAAAAGAACCCAATTTTTATGAATTTCTCCAGGTGGAGAAATCAAGGACGATTTTTCCCAAATCCAATTTTTCTTTTCAAAATCACTTAATTTTATTGAAGTGATAGCTATTCGCAATGACCCCCAGCCATCAAAAGCGGTATAAAGCATATAGACAGTATCACCAATACGAGTGAGGCGTGGATCTTCACAGCCACCATTCCATCCTCCACCCGAAATATAATCTATCGGCAAAATAGATTTATCAGTTTTAGTAAAATCATTGTTTCTTATATAAATTGCATATGGTAGTCTATCATTTATATTATAACCATCATCACTCCCCGCATAACCCAATACAGAAGAATCATCATGGCCAATGGCTCGATAAACAAGATGCACTTTGCCATGGGCTTCAAAAGCGGCTGGATTGAATGTAGCTTTTGATTCCCATGAATAAAGCCTCGGCTCAATAATGGGATTATTCAGGGCTCGCTTGAGTTCAACTCCTAATTTCTTTCTCTTTAACACCGTTTTCACACTTTTCTTTTTAGGAGAAATTTTTTTTACCTTATCAACTTTTTTTTTAATTGTTTTTTCCTTTTTAGGCTCTGCCATATTTATCTTCATAACGAACAATATCACCTTCATCAAAATCTCCCGTATCAATTTCCAAAAAAACCATACCAGATGGTCCGGCCGTGGCACGATGTTTTATATTAACAGGAATATTATATTCGTCCCCTACGCCTACATTATGTTTTTCATTTCCTATTTCTAGAACACCACTACCGTGAATGATTCGCCAAAATTCAGAACGCTTGGCATGACTTTGCAAACTTAAAGCTCCCTCAGGTTTAATTGTTACAATTTTTATTGTTGAAGGACTGTTGTGGGTAAATTGTCGAAAATCTCCCCATGGACGTTCTTCTTGAAATATTTTAAATTCTGACATATAACAATTATATAACTAAACTAATTTTTACCCAAGCCATTTTTTTATCAAAAGAGCGGTTTCTTCTGGTCCCCTTACTGCTATTGTTTCAAAACCAGCTTCAAAAACTGAATAATCATTACCTCCAGGGAAAAGTCCATCTCCGACAAAAATCACATCAGACTTTTTTAGACCCACTTTGTTAAGGAATCGCATGAGTCCTACCGCTTTATTAAATCCTTTAGGAAGTATATCGATACTGGACGTCCCGTTGATTAAAATACTAACTTCTGGTAATTTTGGTTCAAGCATTGCTTTAATTTTCTCTCTTTTTTTTCTATCGGGATCAAAGCGTAATTTTAATTCTACAGGAGCTTGTTGTCCATTTGGTGTAAAAGTAATTTGTGTATCTCGATCTTCTATAATATTTCCTATTGGATTCGGTGGTATTTCATACAAATTAGAATCAATTATCTCTTGCAATAATTTTATAGCTCTTATTTTTGCTTCACTCGGCAATGCTTCTTTGTCGGTAAGTATCCATTCTTTTTTTATTTCGTCATACTCATATCTCTGACTGCCACTGGTGGGTAATAATGTAAAATTGTGAATAAAGGGCATCATTGATTCATCATGTAAAAATGGAGGAAGAAATTGGGTCTCAAGTTGATGAAAACTTCCCCCAGCTATTGCAATGACCATTTTCTGTTTAACAAGTTTTTTTATTAAATTTGCCATACTCTCTGTGATAAGAGTTTTACTGGCAGTAAGTGTGCCATCAACATCAAAAGCTATAATTTTTTTATTTGGTAGCATTTTATTTTTTTCTTATTTTTTTCTTATTTACTTTTTTTACTAATTCGGAAGAACTTTGTACCTTTCCACCTTTGCCAACATTAAAAACCATTCTACAGTTTAACTCTTCACATACGGGAACTTCTGGAATATTGTCATAAGTTCTGTCTCCTCCTTTGGCAAAAATATGTGGACAAATAGATCGTATATCTTTAGTAACACTTATATCTTTTGTATTTTTTTTATGACTACTTAAAATAACCCTGTCGACTACACCAAAAGCTTCAATAATTTCTTTTCGCTCATGTTCGGGCATAAAAACATATCCTTTTTTGAATTTTAACCAATTATCATTGTTCAATAAAATTACAAGTTCATCACCTAATTTTTTTGCCTCTTGAAAAAGCCTGATATGTCCAATATGAATTGGGTCAAATCCCCCGCTTACCATAACTACTTTTTTAGCTTTTTTACTTTTACTCACAAGTATATTATACAACAAAATAAATATTATAAAATTGATAATATGGCTTTAATTATATACAATGCCTAGATGGAC
>CAYHDS010000021.1:0-2116 GCA_964355475.1 uncultured Candidatus Saccharibacteria bacterium | reverse complement strand
AAAACTTAATAGTAAATTCATCTTAAAAAGAGTAAACTAAAAACATTATGAAAAATCCCTTTGAGAATGCAATGGCGCAGTTGGCTAAAGTCGCCCAAATCAAGAATTTCGACCGAGAATTTTTGGCGCAAATGAGTGTGCCAGACCGTGATGTTAGAATATTCATACCAGTAAAAATGGACAATGGAACTCTGCAAATTTTTGAAGGCTATAGAGTAGAATACAATGATACTTTAGGACCCTATAAGGGAGGTATCAGATATCATCCTAATACAGAAATAAACGAAGTAAGAGCACTCGCTTTCTGGATGACAATAAAATGCGCCGTGGCAAATATTCCAATGGGTGGTGGAAAAGGAGGTATAACAGTTAATCCAAAAAAATTATCTAAAGGAGAATTGGAAAGACTTTCTCGTGGATGGGTACAGGGTTTATATGATATTCTGGGACCACATAAAGATGTGCCAGCTCCTGACGTCAACACAACACCCGAAATAATGGCATGGATGTCCGATGAATATATGAAAATCACTGGAGAGAAAACTGGTGCGACTTTCACCGGCAAACCAATAGATAAGGGTGGCTCCGAAGGACGTGGTGGAGCTACAGGACTCGGTGGATTTTATGTTTTTGATTCTTTACGTGCACAATTGGGACTACCTGAAAAATGCAGGGTGGTGGTGCAAGGTTTCGGCAATGTCGGCAGTAATGCGGCACAAATTTTTATTGAACACGGACATACAGTAGTAGCGATATCTGATTCTAAGGGTGGGATTTATAATGAAAATGGTTTAGATATAAAAAAATTAACAGAACATAAAAAAGCTACAGGTTCCCTCTCTAATTTCGCTGACAGTAAAAGTATTTCCAATGAAGAATTATTGGAAATAGGATGCGACTTACTTATTCCGGCTGCTTTCGAAAATGTAATTACAGAAACAAATGCATCGAAAATAAAAGCGAAAGTGATAATGGAACTGGCTAATGGACCAATCACGCCAGAAGCCGACGAAATATTATTTCAAAAAGGCATAATGGTAATACCTGATGTATTGGCAAATTCTGGTGGAGTTACGGTGTCATACTTCGAATGGGAACAAAATTTAAAGAGTGAACATTGGAGTGAAAAAGAGGTTTTCGATAAACTCCTCCCCCTTATGAATGATGCTGCGCAAAAAATCTTCAAAAAAGCAAAAGAAAATAAAACTCACCTTCGTATGGGTGCCTTTATCCTAGCTCTTGAGCGCATCAAGGCAGGTAAAAAATAGTTGCACTAGACATTCAAAATACTTAAAACTCTGCGATAGCAAAAACTTAAGTAATTATTTTTTAAAATCATAACCTTTTGCTAACTTAAAAGTTTTAAAGCCATCTTTAATTTTTATACTTTCGATATAATCTAAAAAATCTTTTGGCAAAGGTGAAGGCCCGACCCACACACTTTTTTGAATCATAAGGTAATTAAATTTTTTTAAGTGCCAACGAAGCCATTCCCTCTCGGCTTTTTTGGTTTCCGGAATATCAAACATCACTATTAAATTTTTAGGAGCATTTTTATCAAAACTAAAATAAAATTGTTTCAAAGAATCTATTTTCTTCTGGATATATTTTTTACCCTTAAGTGTCAATATTAATCCTTTATCACTTTTTTCTACTAAACCAGCTTTTTGAATATAAGACAAATTTCCACTTAAAGAATTTTGCGAGTATTTTTTAAACTTTGGAATACCAAAAAGATTTACACGACCTCCTTTATATCTTATGGTTGTAGTATTTATTTCTTTTAGAATTTCATAAACAAGACTCATGAACTATATTATACCACAAATACTTAAAACTCTGCGATAGCAGAAATATAAGTAAAAAATTATTAATTAAGATATCAATAAAAAAATACATTCTCTATACTAATATTTGAAAAATGGGCAGAAAATGTTATAAATAAACGAAACACAATTAGTTGTTTTGGTAGGTCATTGATCTAAAGTTTGCGCGGTTAGCTCAGTTGGTAGAGCGACCCCTTGACGTGGGGTAGGCCACAGGTTCGAATCCTGTATCGCGCACATGAAAATTTTAAGTATTGAAACAAGTTGCGATGATACAGCCATAACTATAT
>CAYHDS010000020.1:1444-9023 GCA_964355475.1 uncultured Candidatus Saccharibacteria bacterium | reverse complement strand
TTTCAAGCTCTGGGCCTGTAGCAATTTCAAAACCAAGCTCTGAAAAAACCTCATAAGCCTGATTAGCCAATATCGAAAGCGGATGCTCACTACCCCTTGGCTTATCTTCTTTTTTATCTTCGCTCATGATTTTATTCTACCAAATTCACCATTACTGGGCTACTTATAAATCTCGGCTATTTTGCAATACTCACATTCCGTATTTTTGCCATAAGAATTGTAATGACAGGGTCGCTCAGTCCAATCTCCAGTTTTCAGTAGACTGTCATAATCTTCTATATCCTTTTTTAGTAAATCTATTTCTTCTTTATTTATATGAGTCTCATAAAATTTATTCTTATCTTTAGATTCTGCTTCCAAGAAAAATAATTTAGAACTTAAAACTTCTTTTTTTTCTGCCCCAGAAATCAAATAAGAATACATGGCAAGCTGACGCAAGTAAGAAGAAAGTCGTCCCTCTTCATCTCTCTTTTCTATAATATTCTTTGTTTTTGTATTACCAGTTTTAAAGTCAGTTACTGATATGGAACCATTGGGAGAATATTCCGTGAGATCGATTTTCCCATATAAAAGCAAATGTTTCCAAGCAGAATCACGAAATTGTATCGAGCGCTCGGATTTGTAATCTTTTTCTATTTTGGGATAAAATTCTTTTACAAAAGTTGTAATGGCCGAAAAAGCATCCTTCGACAAACGATTTATCTCTCTCGAATCATTTAGAATCTTTTCAAGTTCATTAATAATTTTTATTTTAATTGTTTTTTCGTTGGGCAAAGCTGGTTCTTTAAGAATAAATTCTATACATTCATGAACTGCAGATCCAAGAGCAAGTGAAGAACCTTTTACTTCTGGTAGTCTTAAAAAGTTTCGGAAGTACCATTTCCAGGGACATTCAAAGAAATTATTCAACATAGTGACAGAGATTTTAGTATCTAAATAATTTTCTTCCACAAATTTCTTTAACTCTTTCAACATATCTTCGCTACCCCTTTTTTCTTTGCGAATGTAAATGTCGGGGCCCATAGAAAGAATTTCTCTTTCTGTTTCTTCTTTGTCTTTTTTCACAAAATGTTTTTGATCAAGCTCATTTATTATTTCTGCAAGATTCATCTCGAGCCCAGTATAATTTTCAAAAGCGTAAGAAAGAGCACAGAAAGATTTAGCGCGAGTAATAGCTACGTATAATTCGCGTTTGGCCATTTCGGTATTTCGTTCTTTTATATGTTCTTTAATACTTTCTGGCAAGGTAAAGCCGTTTTTCTTTTCAGACATCAGAATTTCTTCATTCATATGAGCAATCCAAACCGCCTCCCATTCAAGCCCTTTTGATTTATGCAGAGTCATAACTTGAACACCACTAGTTTTTCCAAAAGTGGCCAGACTGATATGCGATCCATAAGAACGCAGTCTATCGATATAAGCAATAAAATCAACAATAGTAGCATTTGGTTTTTTTAGAGAAAACATTTCTGCTAAATGAATCAGGGTTCGAATTAGTTCAACATTACGGATTAATGTTTCATGTTCTTTGGAATTATGAATGAAATATTCACCTATTTCACTCACTATATTTACTATATGTTGTTGAGAAAGTGTATTCACCCAATTTTCAAGAAGGATACCCCACTTTGAAATAATATTTTCGCCCGCAAATAGTCCTTCTGATGAAGAAGCACGCTTAAAATCTTCGATAGTAAGTTTGTCTGTTTTTACATTTTTTAAGAATTTATACGCTTGCATTGGTTCCACCAAACTCATCGGATTAATAATTGACTCGGCTAAATAAATGGGATTGTATGGATCAGCAATGATTCTCAAAATCCGAAGAAAACTTTCGGTTTCTGGTATTTCAAAAATTGAAACTTCTTTACCTGTCGAGACTGGTAAACCAAGATTAGAAAGTGTATTGATGGCATTTCGTACTTGATAATTTCTAGGTACGAGGACTGCACAATTTTCTATTTTAATACCTTCGGCTATTTTTTGTTTAAGATACAAGCCCGCACCTATTATTTCATCTCTTGGGTAGGTATATTCGTTTAAAAGTATCAGCTCGCCAGACATGGTATTGCTTTTTAATTTATCTTTACTCATCTCACTTTCTAAAAGATTCTGCGCCAGAGAAAGGATTTTTTCTGTAGAACGATAATTTTCAGAAAGTGTTATGAGTTTAGCTTTTCCAAAGATATGTAGAAATTCTTCAAAATATGATAAGGATGCACCTGAAAAGGCGTAGATGAGCTGTCGATCGTCACCCACTACGAAAATATTCGGCTTTTCTACCTTCTGCCATACTGCTCTTAAAAAAGCATTTTGTACTCCACTTGAATCTTGATGTTCATCTACTAATACATATTGATATTTTTCTCTCAATTCAGCTCGGACGTCTTCATATTGTTCAGATAAATAAACCACATATTCCAAGGTATCGTCATAATCCATCAAGGAACGCTCTTTTTTGAATCTTTCATAGATTTGATAAAACTCAACCACTTCCATGGTGCGTTCTAACGATTCAATTTTTTTCTCTATTTCTTTTTTTATTTTGCCTTTACTCTCTCCCATGCTTGAGATGCTTTCTGGATCGTTTTTTAGTTTTATCACTTCTTCATCTATCGCCTTTTGAAATTCTGGGGGAGTAAGACGCTCTCTTTTCATTATTGAGATTAGGTGTTTTAAATCGTTAAAATAAAGTTCTGGATTAGTGCGTGGCCTTAAATATTTCCATTCTTGATTATTTAAAATCTCATCAATTAAAAAAACTGCTTCATCATCTTTCAGTAAAGATGGCAGAGTCCTAAAATCAAGCAAGTTGTGATAATTTTCGATTAATTCAAGTGCAAAAGAGTGAAAGGTGGAAATATTCACTTGACGAGATTCTTCACCGATATATTCTTCGAGACGATTACGCATCGCCTTGGCGCCTGAGTTGGTAAAAGTAAGGGCTAGAATTTCGTTTGCTTCAGCACCCGCTTTTTTTATTATATTACAAATTCTAAGCGCCAATATTTGTGTCTTGCCAGTACCTGGCCCTGCTACCACCATAACTGGACCATCAATATTGTCGACAGCTTTTTTTTGCTCTTTATTCAACTTTTTATATTCAGTTTCAAAAATTTTGTTAGTCATTTTAAATATTTTTTAGAGCATTTTTAGATTTAAAGAAAAAGAAAGTAATAATCATAATAGTCAAAACAGGAGATAGATATTCAGGAATATAAAATCCAAAACTATGTAAAATCATAATTATTCCCAGTATCAATATTGAATACATTGCTCCGTGTTTTAAATATATATATTTTTTTATATGCTCTATATTTTTAATAGTTAATTGACGAACAAGTAAGGCTCCAAAACCATTACCCAAAAGTATCAACGGTACAGACAGAGTGAAAGCAAAAGCCCCCAAAACACCATCAATAGAAAAAGTGGTATCAATAATTTCCAAAAAGAAAAGTTTGCTTATATCCGACTGTGTACTGCCAAGTAATTTCTTTTCTTGTTCTTCAGCATTCTGTTTAAAACCATGAGTGACAAAAAATAATGTGGAGCCGACTACCGCACCAAAACCCATTAAATTACTCTGCTTGAGCGCAAAATAACAAATAATTGTAAGCAAAATAGAAACGATCGCATAAAACCAAATACCCTTAGACATAAAGAACTTTTCAGCTCTAGGTAAACCAAATTTTTTATCTTCTAAAAATAACCAGTGTAAAAATAAAAATAAAAGAAAAATACCCCCAGCGATAAGAAGTATGGGTGCGGATTTCTCTATAGATTCATGAACGAGTGGATTACTACTCCAAGCAGCAGAAAGTATCTGTATGGGACCCAAAGAGGTATTAAAAGACCAAACAATCAAAAATGGTAATAACCCTCTTACTAAAAACACAGCTATAAACATACCCCAAGTGAGAAACCAGCGCCTGGCTCGAGATCCCATTGTAGAAAGTACTTCTGCATTGATAATTGCATTATCAACAGACGAAATAGCTTCAAAAAGAGACAAACCCATTATAGTCAGCATTGCGCTCCATATCATAACTATATTTTACCCCATTTCCCCACTTTTGTCCTTTTAACAGAAAAAGCAAAAATAAGTATCCTAAATCTGTCTTTATTAATATTAAAATATTACTGGCGGAGGCGGAGAGATTTGAACTCTCGAGACCCTTTCGAGCCTGCCACCTTTCCAAGGTGGTGCACTAGACCGCTATGCGACGCCTCCAAATTAATCTAAGCCGCTCTACTATTTTCTGGAGGATACATTTTTTTAAATTTTTCAAAATCTGTGCTAGCTACTTCGGCAATTTGCTGATCAACTAATTCTATGGCTTGATCTACTAACATTCCACCGTCAACTAGTTTCTTTATTTTTTTAGCTCTTGCTATTTTCTCTTCTTTTAGTCTTTTTTCTTCTTTTTCTAATGCTTGTCTATTAATAGCAGAAACTTTTTCTGGCTTTAGTCCATTTGGCGGTAAATTAAAATTTCCATATATTCCCATAAAAATTTATTGTTTATTTATAATAAATACATCATAGCATAGATAAAAATTCTTTTTCGTTTAGTATTTTTACTCCCAATTTTTCAGCATTTTTTAACTTAGAACCTGGTTCAAGGCCTACTACGACAAAAGAAGTATTCTTTGATACGGAGCCCACTACCCTACCACCCAAGGCTATTATTTTCTCTTTGGCTATATCACGAGACATCAGAGAAAGTGTGCCAGTCAGAACAAAAGATAGATTTGTAAACTTGCCCCTTTTTTTCTTTTCAACTTTTTCCACAATAACGCCATTTTTTTCTAATTTTTTTATGAAATTAAGATTAGTTTTATTTCGAAAAAAATCATATAGACTTCTAGACACAGCTGGACCAATATTTTCTATTTCATTAATTTTATTAATGTCGGCCTCTATAATATTTTTTAAAGTACTAAAATTCTCTGCCAAATCTCGTGCTGTTTCCTCTCCAACATGGAGAATGCCAAGAGCCCAAAGAAAACGTGATAACGATATTTTCTTTTTATTTTTTATCTCAGATATTATATTTTCTGCAGATTTTTCTCCAAAGCGTTCGAGCGGTGTAATATCTTCTTTCGTTAAAACAAAAATATCAGCAGCATCAGTAATCAATCCTTCGTCTTTAAATCTTCTTAGAATTTTAGGTCCAAGTTCATATATTTCGAAAACTGATACAAAATGCTCTAAATATCTCTCATCTTTGGCAAAACATTTTTTATTACTACAATAAAAGGCTACCGATGAATTACCTCCTTCACTGATTCCTCTTTTTTCCACAACACCTCCACAAGCAGGACAAAACTCTGGTATTTTTACTTTTTTTTCTTTTCCCGTGCGCATACGAGTGAGCACCTCTACAACCTTCGGTATCACATCTCCCGCTTTTTCTATCACCACAGTATCCCCTATACGCAAATCCAGACGTTCTATTTGATCCATATTATGAAGTGTAGCCTTGGCCACAATAGAACCAGCCACAAGTGTCGGCGCAAAAAGAGCAAGTGGGGTAAGCACACCCGTACGACCTACATTTATCAGTACATCTTTTACTATTGTGGTTGCTCGTTCTGCTGGATACTTAAAAGCAACCATATATCTTGGGGCTTTACCAATTACTCCTAAAACATCTTGTAATTTAAGTTCATCAACAGAAATTACAATACCGTCTGTTCCGTAAGAAAAATTGGGTCGTATTTTTTCAAACTTTTTAATAAAAACAATAATTTCATTCAAATTTTTGCAAATTGCATCATTATTATCAACTTGAAAACCAAGTTTCTTTAAAAAATTATGTTTATCAGAATGTTTAAATATCTCCTGCTCATTTGAAATTTCTGCTATATCATAGGCAAAAAAATCAAGCTGTCTTTGGGCTGCTAATTTTGGATCAAGTTGTCTTAAACTGCCTGCGGCTGCATTTCGAGTATTGGCAAAAAAAATCTTATCTTCACGTTTATTTTTTTTATTTAATTCCTCTAAAGTTTTCTTAGACATCACGGTCTCTCCTCGCACTTCTAAATATCTTGGATAAGGTGCTGATAAAAATAAAGGAATAGAATGTATAGTTTTTAGATTTTGAGTAATATCTTCCCCCACAAAACCATCTCCTCTGGTAGCTCCTTTTATAAATTTTCCATTTTCATAAATTAGAGATACCGCCAAGCCATCAAACTTTATTTCACAAAAATAATTGAATTGATTATTTTGAGATAAGAGTTTTTTAATTCTTTTTTCCCAATCATATAACTCTTCTTCGTCAAATACATCATTTAAAGACAGCATTCTATTTTGATGCTTTACTTTTACAAATTTATCCAAGGCCTTACCCCCCACTCTATTTTCTGGTGCATTTGAGTCAATATATTCAGGATATTCTTTTAAGATATCTTTTAATTCTCGATTTAAAGAATCATACACATTATCGGTGACACTCGGTGTATTTTGTACATGATATTCTTCACGTAAGCGTGCAATTTCTTTTCGAAGTTTTATTATTCTTTTTAAAGCATCAGTCTTTTCCATAGCAGAATATTAATAGTTTAATTTAATTTCACGCTCAACACGATTTGAACTTGAGGAATCACAAAGAGCATCCCCAACATTATATCCCTTAGAAATTATCGTACTATAAGTATAAGGTGGGTTGGTAGTAGTGTCTTTTGAAACAGTTACTTTGGCACAACTGGATCCTAAACTACCCAGTCCAGAAACAACAAAACTCCAAGATTGATTTGTGCCAGGAGCTGGCACATAAGAACTAGAAGCAGATTTATCGTGAACAAGGGCATATTCAGCACCAGTATCGGCAGCAAAAAAAGCATCATTACTATCGCGAGCCGATGTACCAAATTTCAATTCCCTAAATGCTACACTGGCGACACCAAGAGCTATTGATAAAAGAATACTAGATATAGTAACAGCAAAAAGTATGACAAATCCTTTATTTTTTTGGAATTTTTTTATCATTATATTATTCTATCCAATTAAATAAACTTTCAGAAAAAGTGATCTGATAAGCACCGGAGCCTTGTGTCCAAGATACTGTCGAAAAAATTTTTGTTTCATCTGCGCTAATAACGCTAATTTTAATTTTACGTGTAAAACCAGAATTCTCTCCTGAGGCATAGCCATATTTTCCAGATGCAGAATTATAAAGCAAAGGAATACAAGAAGGTCCACAGGCCGTGAGAAGAGTATCGACGATGGGTTGTGTTTGATCATTATAACTTAAATTCTGGTCATCAAAATAGCAACCATTCACTTGATCACAAGAAGCTCCTATCATCTTGGAATTAAATGAAGTCCAACCCACAGGACCAGATGCAGAATAAAGTACATAGGTGTCACGTATATTTCTGATATATTCTATTCCCTCTTGAGCCAAATAGGCTGCAATAATTTTCTTTTTTGCATAATTAGTATCAGAAATCCCCTGTGATAAAACTGACATTAAAGCCAAAATCGATAAAGTAAAAATAGAAATAGCAACAAGAGTCTCAACTAAAGTAAATGCAGTATTGTATTTAATTTTATTAAAATATTTTTTCATTT
>CAYHDS010000020.1:0-1344 GCA_964355475.1 uncultured Candidatus Saccharibacteria bacterium | reverse complement strand
GATTTAAAAATTTTACCGTCATTACTTATATAATAAACTCCCTGGTCATTATAAGATAATTTATCACCTTCGGCCGCCTCATAAGCGATAGCCCAGCCAGAGGAGCAACTTTTAGGTGTCGAAATAGAACTGGCTGGACTGGCTGGAATAGTATCTCCAGATACAAAACAATGATAATTGTAACCATTTCTTAAATTTCTAGACATATCTTCTAAAACAAAGCTCAAACTATCCAGAATCGAACGCATATTCTGCGACTTTTGGTGGAGTCTGTTTGCATTTAACAATGCGCCCATTCCAGACATAACAACAACAATAAAAAGAGAAACGGAAATCATTGTCTCGATTATGGTATATCCTTTTTGTTTGTTAATTCTTTTTATAATTTTCATACTTGTCCCGTAGTGAGCCTTGTTCTACTACTGGGATTAATTTACTTGAACTCTACCAGATGAATATAATTTAATCGTGGACTGAGCAGAGTTTGGCGAAGAAATTGTGATTTGTACATAAAAAACTGGAGAAGAAAGTGGTGGAATAATTTGTGATGACTGTATAAATGCTGTTGAGTCAGGTCTGCGGAAAGATACTGTAAGATCATTTAAACTAGAAGTAGTTAAATCTTGATAATATACATCCAGCCGAGATATATAATTATTTTTTGTAATACTAATCTTCTCTACACATTCTTCTGTACAATTTGATCCTTCGTATAAATTATTACTATTAAGATCTGTAAAAAAAATAAAACTTTTATTGTCCGATATGGGATTAAAATAAACTCCATAAGATGGTTTCCATGTAGAAAGAGAAGCAATGAGAGCCTGTTGAGCAAGACTTGGAAACGTTCCAAAAATAGAAGATTTTTGTGCCTCGACAATTTTAAGCGCAACATCATTTGCTAAATTTTTTATATCCACTCTTGCTTGAAATTCTCCATGATTAAATAAAACAATAGCAGACATTATAGAAAAAATACTAAGCACAACAATAAGCTCTACATAGGTCATCCCCTGCTGATAATTGCGGATTGAGAATTTAGAATTAAAATTTTTTTTAATCATTTTTTAATTAGAAAATAGTCGGAAATATATATAATTCAAAGAAAAAAGCCACAACCGTACCAAAAATTAAAAACGGAGCAAATGGAATTTCACTTTTCATTCCATATTTTTTAGAAAAAAGAACGAGCAAAATACCCAAGATTGCCCCAGACCAAAAAGCGATAATTACTCCAGAAAGAGCTCGTGCTAGGCCAACAAAATACCCTAGACCGATGGCCAATTTGGCATCTCCAAGCCCCATCCAAGTACCTTTGGACACAAGCCAAAATAAAGCAAAGGG
>CAYHDS010000019.1:0-9066 GCA_964355475.1 uncultured Candidatus Saccharibacteria bacterium | reverse complement strand
CAATGATACTTGCATGATTTAATTCATCACTATAAATAGCGTCTACGTGTGTCTCTTGCCCAAAAGATTCATTGGTAATAGTGGCAAAAAAACCTAAATTGGCCATAAAGTTTGTAGAATATAAGATAGCATCTTCAGTGCCTAAAAATTCTGATAACTTATATTCAAGCTTTTTGTGAATAGTTTCTGTGCCAGAAATAAAGCGTACAGATGATAAACCAAAACCGTAACTATCCATAGAGTTTTTTGCGACCTTCACAATATCTGGATTATTTGCCAAGCCGAGATAATTGTTTGAAGCAAACATTAAAATTTTCTTGCCTGCTATCTCTACTTCCCCACTTTGGGCACCTTCTATCTCTCTTTCAATTTTAAATTTCCCTGCTTGTTTTAGGTTTTCTAATTCTTTTTCTACATCATCTGTAAATTTTTTTGTATACATATTATTTAAAAAATATGTGTATTAAGATATTTAAGTACTAAAGGAAGTTCGTGTGTAGGTATAAATTTATGAAACATTATTTCTTTTTCTTTTCTCATGTGTAATAAAAAATCAAAAGAAAATTTCTCAAAACCATCATTTTCTTTAATATCTATTTTTATTTGTTCGTCATTTATGGGATATTTATAAATATATACTGACCTAAAAAAATTGTTAATTCTTTTATTGTTTATTGAAGTATTCGTAAACTTAGTTAAAAAAATTAAATCAGAAGCATTGATAGAAAGACCTGACTCTTCTTCAGTTTCACGAATTGCAGCAACAAGATGCTCTTCACCCTTATCTACATGTCCACCTATGGATGCATCGAGCAATCCAGCTGAAGATTTGTTGGCATTAGTTTTTGAAAAGTAAATATTTTTATCTTTATCAAATAACCATATATGAATTTCACGATGTAAAAGTCCTATTTGATGAACTTCATTTCGTGATTTTGAATCAATAATTACGTCATCCTCATTTACCACATCTAAAAGCTCAGTGTGCATAAAATTAAAATTAATTTAAAAAAATTATAAAGTTTAAGTATAACACAAAAAGAAAATATAACTTATTTTGTTTCGCTCTTTTAAGCTCGTCAGTTAGGATGCACATCCTAAAACAAAATCCTTTTCGTGGATCACTCGGATAGTACGATATCAGCGCTCCTTGATGATTGCCATTATTTCGGTGGCGCACTCTTCGGGTGTGCCGTCGTTGTAAACGACGACGTCGTACTGCCTCTCGATGTGAGAAGCGAAGTAGCGCTTATTCTGCGCCCACTTCTTGTCGAAGTTACTTCCATCCGTGAGGCAACGGTGTCGCAACCTCTCCGCAAGCAGGTTCTTGTCCCGGAGGCTGATGAAAACGAGCTTCATTTCGGGTACATGCTCTTTTGCGATACGGGCTTTCTCACCGAACACTGAAAGAACTAACTCGGTTCCTTCGGGAATGGAGGGCCATTCTTCTACCACCGGAATTGCGTAGTAGTGGGACTCTCCATTCAGTTTGATTGTTTCTACTGCAAGAAAATAGCCCTGCGACTTACGAAACTCGAACTCTTCCCGCGAGACGAAGATGTACTCGGGGATTTCTTCAGTGTCGCGGCGAGAGCGTGTCGTGATTTTAGGAATCATCACGGTACGACAGGTGTCCAAAAGTATCTTGGAAACCGTCGTTTTCCCCCCACCAGCGAAACTACTCAGATTGACATGGAGTGTCATCTGCTTCTCCAGTGGAGGGAATCATCAAAAAAAACATCCTAAATATAAATAACATATTGGAATGGAAAAGTCAAAAAATATTTAATTTATTAATGTAAACTCTTTTGCCAATGTATCCAATGATGCCACACATGTGCGTCGGGAAGGATTCGAACCTTCGTAGCCCTAAGGCGACAGATTTACAGTCTGTTGTAATTGACCACTCTACCACCGACGCGTGCATACAAAATAACACAAAAATAGTATTTTTGCATCTTTTTTGTAGTAATTATTAGACTGTAGATTTAGATTTTACTCGAATTGAACTCTTGATTTTACCTTTTTGGGTCTCAATTAAAAGCTCACCTTCCCTCATGGATACAACTACTATATCACCCTTTTTTACTCCATTGGAAATCATATAAGATGCAAGAGGATTTAAGATTTTATTTTGAATCAAACGATTAAGTGGTCTTGCTCCGTAGTGCGGATTGTAACCTTCCTTTGCCAAATAGGCCATCGCATTTTCATCAATTTTGAAATCTATGCCTTTTGCGGTAAGTCTATCTTTGACAACTTGCACACGCAAATTTACTATTTCTCTAATTGCAATTTCTGATAAAATATCAAAAACAATAATTTCATCCAAACGATTTATAAATTCTGGACGAAAATGATCTTTTAGTGCCTCTAATACTTTTTCTTTAATCTGACTAAAATCTTGTAACTCTGTTTTATTAGAAAAACCAATAGACTCCATCTTTTCTATAAATTGAGAACCGATGTTTGAAGTGAGTATAATGATTGTGTTTTTAAAATTTACAATTCTACCTTTACCATCAGTAAGTCTGCCCTCATCAATAACCTGTAAGAGCATATTAAAAACTTCGGGATGAGCTTTCTCAATTTCATCAAAAAGAATAACTGCATACGGTCGGTGTCTGACAAGCTCGGTTAATTGACCCGCTTCATCATAACCCACATAGCCAGGTGGTGAACCAATTAATTTTGAAACAGAATGTCTCTCCATGTACTCAGACATATCTACTCGTATTACAGCGCGTTCATCATTAAACATAAATTGCCCCAAGGCTTTTGTAAGCTCAGTTTTACCCACACCGGTCGGACCCAAGAAAATAAAAGAACCGATGGGTCTGTTTGGATCAGAAATTCCAGCGCGAGAACGACGAATCACATCAGCAACCCTATGAATTGCTTCATCTTGACCAATAACTCTTTTTCTTAATTCGGCTTCCATTTTTTCGAGTTTAGCACGATCTTCTTCAAGCATTTTTGCAAGTGGTATGCCAGTCCAACGAGATACCACTTCAGCAATATCTTCAGCGGTAATTTCTTCTTTGAGAATTCTTCTGGATTTTTGTAACTTTTTCAAACGTAATAATTTTGCTTCAAGTTCTTTTTTCGAAGCTGGAATTTTTCCATAACGTATTTCTGCAGCTAGGGCGAGGTCTGCACGCATTTCCGCATTTTCAGCCTCTATACGAAGAGTATCAAGCTCCTTTTTGAGAGTGCGAATTTCACCAACAGTATTTTTCTCATTCTGCCATTTGAGTTCGAGCTCTTTCGTTTTCTCATGTAAATTACCTATTTCTTTATCTATCTCTTTTACTCTATTCTTTATTTCTTTTGCTTTGGCTTTATTACCCCGAGGCACAGATATTTCTTTTTTGAGTGCTTCTTTTTCAATTTCTAATTTCATTATTTTGCCATGAGCATCTTCAAGGGCTTGTGGTTTATTTTCAAGCATTATTTTAAGAGATGAAGAAGCTTCGTCGATTAAATCTACTGCTTTGTCAGGTAAAAATCTATTGGTAATATATCGAGCAGATAAATTTACTGCTGAAATAATGGCATCATCAGTAATTCTCACTCCGTGAAAAAGTTCGTATCTTTCTTTTAAGCCACGTAAAATTGTAATGGCATCATCAATAGAAGGTTCATCTATGTAGACGGGCTGAAAACGGCGTGCAAGAGCGGGATCTTTTTCAATATGTTTTTGATATTCACGTAATGTCGTCGCTCCGATTGCGCGAAGTTCTCCACGAGAAAGTGCGGGTTTTAACATATTTGAAGCGTCCAGCGTTCCTTCTGCTCCGCCAGCCCCGACAATAGTGTGTATCTCATCAATAAAAAGAATTATTTTGCCATCAGCTCTTTCAATTTCTTTCATAATACCCTTTAGGCGTTCTTCAAATTCTCCACGATATTTTGTACCAGCGATGAGTAAACCCAAATCAAGAGAAACTAATTCTTTTTCTTTTAAAGATTCAGGAACATTTCCTTTGGCAATACGAGAAGCTAGGCCTTCCACGACTGCAGTTTTGCCAGTACCAGCTTCACCTATTAAAATCGGATTATTCTTCGTTCGTCTTGAGAGAATTTGCATAATACGAATTATTTCATTTTCACGACCAATTACTGGGTCTAATTTATCTTCCTTGGCTAATTTGGTCAGATTTCTAGTATATTTCAAAAGTAATTTAAATCTTTTGGGTTCAGATACATCAGTAATATTTTGACTGCGAAGTTCTTCAACAATTTTTAAAATTTGCTCTTTATTTATTCTAAATCGAGATAAAATTTCTTTTGCCTCACTAGCAACATCTAATATAGCTATAAATAAATGTTCTGTAGAAACAAAATCATCTTTCATGATTTCAGACAATTTTGCTGATTGTTCGATGACTTGAGCTAAATCTGGATTTAAATAAATTTGATAAGCAGGAGAAAGAGTGCTCTGAACTTCTGGCGCTTCGATTGCCTCTAAAACAGAATCCGTCAAAAGCACAGTGTCAATCTCCAATTTATCTAAAATTGAATTTACCATGCTTTCTTCTTGAAGTAATAAGGCAGAGAGAAGATGGGCAGAAGAAACATGATTTACCCCACGTTCAATAGCGAGCTCATGGGCCCTTTTTATTGCATCTTTCGCTTTAGTTGTAAATTTATTTAATGGTGGCATATATATAAAATTATTAGAAAATAATGAAGAAAAAATAAAATTAGAGTGTTTTAGGCACTTCTTTATTTTTTAGAGCCTCCAATATAGTATTGGAGGAAACAAATGATGAACTATCTGAAGAGAGACCCATACCTATAACTTCTCCATCAAGATTTAGTACCATTCCACCACCACTTATTCTACTTACGTTGAGTTTTATATCTCGATTGCCATCAAAAAAATAAGAAGAAATACTACTACCTAAAAATAAAATCTTCTGTCCAGTCCTCATTTTACCAATGTCTCCAAATATTGGAAGCTTTAAAACAAGCTTACTTTTTTCATCAAGGGGTGACCCAATTTTAAGAAATGAAAAACCATTCTTATCTGCTCCCATAAAATCCGCCTTAAATTTACCAGAATCATTCTTAACATAATATAATCCTAAACCAGGGGCGACATTGGCATCAGTTACAAGCATCCCATCATTATTAACAGCAAATCCCCTACCCACAGAAACCTCAACGAGTTTACCAGAATCATCAGGAACATCTTTACTAATATAAAAAATAGCAGATTGATTTTTTGCAATAGCATCTACTACTAAATCTTCTTCTTTGACTATTACAGTCTGAGTGACAGTCTTGCCCTCTACTTGCTGAATTTTTTCAACTGTTTGTTGAATTACGCGATTTATCGGCACAGTAATAGAAGGAGGTGCTTGTTGCATAAGAGTCACTGTGGTTATGCTTGTGGCAATTGATACCACAAAAGACAAAAGCAAAGCAAGCAATATGAGTTGTGTTTTATCTAGATCTTTAATATCCATGCCTCAATTATACCACTTTTTTAATTTATTCCAAATTTCAAATAAAGCCTTAATTGTAATATCAATATCTCTCTTGGAAGTATTTCTACCTAAAGAAAATCTGAGTGAACCATTTACTTCCATTTTATTTTGATGAGACAAGTTGGCTTTTTTTCTTATTGCCTGAATAACATGAGAAGCCTTGCCATCACCTGTCTTACAAGCACTTTTAGCAGAAGCCATTATTCCTCGTGCAGAGAGTTCTATTACTAAAAGATCGCTGGGAATATTTGGTATTGTTATATTTACATTATTCGGTAATCTGTTTTCTAAATCACCATTTATTATAAACGGAGAAAGTTTTTCAAAAAAATAATTACGTAGCCGAATAAGACGTTTCGTTTCTTTCTCTTTTATTTTTTCTGTAATTTTTAACGCTTCGACTAAGCCAACAATATTTACAATATTTTCTGTCCCTGGTCGTAAGTCAGATTCTTGATTTCCTCCAAAAATTATTTTTTCAATGGATGTTCCCCTCTTTACATATAACACTCCCACACCTTTGGGTCCATAAATTTTCGCACTATTAAAAGACAATAAATCAACACCGAGCTTTTCTGCCCTTATTTCTAAATAGTTTATAGCTTGGGTGGCATCGGTATGAAATAATATTTTTTTATTGTTTATTTTTTTATAGTGTCGAATTTCTTTTGCAATTTTCTGAAGTGGTTGTATGGTTCCGATTTCATTGTTGGCATACATAACTGAAACCAAAATAGTATTGATTTTGAGAGCTTTTCTAATTTTCTTAAAGTCAACGATTCCATTTTTTTCAACTTCCACATAGGTTATTGACGCTTTTTTTGTTTGTTCTAAATATTTACAAACTTCTAAGACAGATGCATGCTCTATATTCGTCGTCACAATATGTGGAATTTTTTCTTTTGTAGCATTTACAATACCCAATATTGCCAAATTATTAGATTCGGTTGCTCCACTGGTAAAAATTATCTCATCATGATGTGCGCCTAAAAACTCCCCTACTTTTTTCCTAGATTCATCTAGAATTTTTTTAACTTTTACTCCAGCATCATGCATCGCGCTCGGATTGGCAAAATTTTCTTTTGAATATTTTGCCATAACAGTAGAAACTGCCGAATCGACTGGAGTAGCTGAAGCATAATCTAGATATATTTTGTTTGATTTTGGCATAAAAATAGTATACACTATTTGACATGAATCCCGTACGAAATAACGGGATTTAGTTTGCTACATTAATACTTCTATCCTAAAAAATAAAGATAGAATTTCGTACGGGATGAATATAAAGCTCGAAATAACTTTTTTTGTTTTAGCCCTAATCCTAGCATTGATTTACGGTTTTTGGATGATTAATACTGAAAAACGTTTAAAAAGATTTTTTATTGGTAAAAAAGGCAAAGACTTGGAAGACACATTGATCAACCTTGAGGAAAATATAGAAAAGTTAAAAAAAGCAAAAGAGAATGCTGAAAAAGAATTAACTCTAATAAATGCAAAATTAAAAAAAAGCATTAGGGGTCTCGAGACTATACGCTTCAATCCTTTCCCCGATCAAGGCAGTAATCAAAGTTTTGCAATTGGTATGTTAAATGAAGATGGTGATGGTGTAGTTTTATCTAGTTTATATTCCCGAGACAGAATGAGCATCTTTGCTAAACCTATAAAAAATAATAAATCAGAATACGAACTTAGCGTAGAAGAAAAAGAGGCATTGAAAAAAGCAGAAAATAAAATATAAATTATGGAAGAAAAAAATACACAATTAAATGATTCAGTTCGTCCACCTATCGTAGTGGTGATGGGTCATGTCGACCATGGTAAATCAACATTGCTAGATTACATCAGAAAGACCAATGTAGTAGAGGGCGAAAAAGGTGGCATCACTCAGTGTATTTCTGCTTATGAAGTTGAGGTTCCTCATAAGGAACCGAAATCCCGAGAGAATCGAGGGATCCTTCATTCCATTCAGGATGATTCTGCTAATCGCAGAATCACTTTTCTAGATACTCCCGGACATGAAGCTTTTTCAAAAATGCGTGAACGAGGTGCAAAAATTGCAGATATTGCCATATTGGTAGTGTCGGCTGAAGATGGAGTAAAACCACAGACCATCGAAGCCTGGAAGACAATTGTAGAGAGTAATTTACCTCATATTGTGGCCATAAATAAAATAGACAAAGAGGGCGCAAATATTGAAAAAACAAAAATGGAATTAGCAGAGCATGAAATTTACCTAGAAGGTTATGGCGGGAAAGTTCCCTTCGCGCTAATTTCTGCAAAAGAAGGTACAGGTATAGATGACTTGCTCTCTCTTATTTTAATTTTGGCTGAGGTTGAAAATTTCAGAGCGCAAAGCCAAGAAAATGCATCTGGTTTTGTAATCGAGGCGCATCTCGACTCAAAGCGTGGAATAGAAGCCACTCTGATTATAAAAAATGGAACACTTCAAAGTGGTATGACAGTGGCAGTGGAAGATAGCTTATGTTCGACTCGAATAATGGAGAACTTTTTGGGTAAAATGATAAAGAGTGCAACCTTCTCTTCTCCTGTAAGTTTAGTGGGCTTCAATAAAATGCCCCAGATTGGCGGAGAGTGGAGAGCCTTTGATAAAAAAACGGAAGCAGAGAATTATGCTAAAGAATTACAAAATAAAAATACAGAAAAAGAAAAAAATATCTCAAAAGAAGAAACAAGTAAAAAGATTATTCCGATAATTTTAAAAGCAGATGTAGCTGGATCTTTGGAGGCAATAGAAAAAGAAATCAATAAAATCCAAAATGAAAATGCTGAATTTAAAATACTAGTTTCTGGAGTTGGCCCCATCTCTGAAACAGATATAAAAGGAGTTGGAGAAAATGTAATTATTATTGGCTTTAATGTTAAAGCAGATAAAAATGCGACCGAACTGGCGTTGCACAAAGGTATTAATATCTCCTACTTTGACATAATTTATAAAATGACTGAGTGGCTAATAGAGCAAATGGAAATAAGAAGACCTCGAATAGAGAGCATCGATACGATAGGTAAAGCAAAAATATTAAAATCTTTTACCCGCACCAAAGAACGCCAAATAGTGGGAGGTAAAGTAATAGAGGGCTATATTACGCTTGATAGTATGGTAAAAATAATGCGAAGAGACTTTGAAATTGGTAAGGGAAAAATTGTAAATTTGGAAAAAAATAAAGTAAAAACAAGCACAGTAGAAGAAGGAGTAGAATTTGGCATGATGATAGAATCAAAAATAGAAATTGTAGCTGGAGACATTATTGAATCCTTTACCACAGTGCAAAAATAATATGAATGACAGAAATGAGCGAGTGGCAAATTTAATAAAAGAAAAGGTGGCCGAATTTTTAGGCAGAGAGAATAACAAAACTTCGCTCATCACAGTCATCCATGCCACAACTTCTCCAGACCTAAAACGCGCAACAATATTTATCACTGTCCTGCCAGAAGACAAAGAAAAAACTGCGCTCCTATTCGCCAAACGCAAAAGAGGAGAAATCAGAGAATTTTTAAAAAAACATATGATGACAAAAGTAATTCCCTTCATCGATATTGAAATAGATCG
>CAYHDS010000018.1:7332-9629 GCA_964355475.1 uncultured Candidatus Saccharibacteria bacterium | reverse complement strand
GGAAAATGGAAATCCTAATCCCCAAAATATTTGTTTCCATTTTCCGAGTCCATTTGAATTAGCACATTAGCCGAGCGTAGTGGAAATATTAAAATTAAGAAAAACGTCGAGCGTGCACATTAGGAATTTTTACTAAAATAGGTTCTAGCTGATTTTAATAAGCACTCCGCAATCAAAGAAAGAGACAGAAACATTTTCAGTTTTATGCCCCCACAGAACAATAAAGAATATTTTTATAGTTTAACGAGTCTCCGTGGCATAGCATCACTCTGGGTCGTCATTGGGCATATATCTTGGACATTACCTGGGGCCAGCTTGATTTTAATACTTCCAATAATCAGGCAGGGATATTTGGCGGTTGATTTTTTCTTTATCTTAAGTGGTTTTGTCTTGGCTCATGCTTACAGAATGCACACAATGGACACCTTGGGGGATTATCTTAAATTTTGTCGTGCACGTATCGTTCGTATTTTTCCTATTCATATATTTACCCTTATTGTATTTGGTCTTATATATTTTATTTTTCTAAAAAATGGAATTACATTACCAGGAATATATGACGGCAAGGCTTTCTGGGCTGAATTTTTTCTTTTACATATTACTCCCCTTTTTGATCAAAATTATTTCTTTGCTTGGAATTATCCGTCATGGACGCTCGTTTTTGAGGTTTGGTATTTTATTATTATTGCTTTGGGTATTACTTTTACAAATAAACTATTAAAAAAATACACCATAAAAAAACTAATAAATAGCCCACAAAAAAGAAATATTTTTCTGGCAATAGTTTTTGGTTTATTACTATTTATGGTTGGTATTTTACTTATTAAAAAAACACCAGATTTTATAAATAACCCTAATTTTCATAATGGAATAATACGTTCTGGTATAGAATTTTTAGTGGGTATATTTTTATATAAAGCTTTTATCATAAAATCATTTGACTTGAGTCAATATCAACTTTATTTAATATACATTTTACTCATTGGAGGAATTGGCATGTGGTTATTACCTATCTATTTATACATAATTATTGCTTATTGGTTAATTTTAATTCCCTTTATTATTATTGCTTCGTTAAATAAAAAAACTTCCCAAAAAATACCAAAAAGTAATGAATATGCGATATGTAAAAGATTTATCATTAAAGGAAATATCCATAATTACTGGACAATCAAAAAATGCAAATGCTGTGCAAATATATCGAGGGCTAGAAAAACTCAAGACCTTATATAAACAAAATAAAAAATAAACAATTAGGGTTTTGGGTTCGTAGTTTTATTAACTGGCTTTATTTCTTGTAGTTTAAATGATTTTTTAACAATGGATTCCAATTCATCCATAGAACGAAAACCTGTTAATACATCATCATCCACTACCAGCGCAGGTAATTTTGTATCCTCGATTTTATAGATTTTAAGCATCGCTTTTACTGCAGATAAATCAATGCTGTAATCAAAAGAATACACTCGAAGCTCTCTATATTTATCACGTAATGATGAGAGCGCTAGAGCTTGTTTTTCACACAAACTGCAATATTCAGCAGTAGTATAAAAATAAAGAATAAAAGCAGCTTTGGTGCCACAGCGCGTAGAAATTTTCTTCATTAATAAATAATCTTTTATTTCTAATAAAGAATAATATTTCTTTAAAGAAGAAACTTCATCGGTCGTTCCTAAATTCTTTTGTCCCCATTCCAATTTATCAGCGAGTTCATTGAGCTGGTCTGATAAAACCGAACTAGAAATATTTTTACAAGAAAGTTCAGAAAGTAAAGAAAATTCTGTTTCAGAAGAAAGTATATTAATGGCCAATTTGTCTTGAATAGTTTTCAACTCTCCTAATTTTTTTTCTCCCAAATAATTACTTAAATAATAAGCAGTAATAAAAAGCAGGGTCGTGATAAAGAATACAATTAAATATTTTTTCCAGTCAATATTATTTTTCATCCCAGTATTAAAATTTTAAATTATTATTTTTAACAGTCATTTGTTTTACTCAAAAATTTAATACGGGACAGGTATATTTTTATCTCCAAGACGGAATTTTAGAAAAGATAGTATTTAAAATTGCTTTCATAATCCAAAAAGGAGCGAGAATACCAAAAACTGGGAAAAAGTAAAACATCGATGGGGAAAATCTAAATTTTCCATCAGACATACGTCTGCCGAAAACTATGGCGAAAACAACTATTGAATAAACTATTATGATTAGAAAAAATGACATTTTGGTATCAATAAAAAATGGATCTAAGTGTTTTATTCCATTCTCTAAATTCAAGCCCGTGACTTGAAATTTAA
>CAYHDS010000018.1:0-7232 GCA_964355475.1 uncultured Candidatus Saccharibacteria bacterium | reverse complement strand
AAGCAATCTCCATATCTTCTGTATTGTGCGCATGGCGATATGGACCTAAATCATCAAAAACTTTTTTGCGAAATATCGTTAAAGGACCTGGAGTAACATTTATCGCACCCAGAAAACCAAGCATTTTTTTCATAAAAACGCCCATATGATATTCAGCTTTTTGGGCATTTTGAATAATATTTTGAGGATTATACACGGTGACCGAGGGCGCCACAGCCATGATAGTATCATCATGCTCAAAATAACTCATAATGCGAATTAATGATTCCGAATGCGCAAAAGAATCCGCATCTAAACAACCAACAAATTCAGTTTCAATATTTTGTAAACCAAGATTGAGTGCCGTATATTTGCCACCATTTTCTTTTTTAAATAATTTTATATTTGTATAATGTAAAAATTTGCTAATAGCATTCCAAGTACTGTCTGTAGATCCATCATCTATTAAAAATATTTTTAATTTTTCTTTTGGATAATTTAAATCAAGCAAAGATCTAACTGTTTTATAAACTGTTTTTTCTTCGTTAAAACAAGGTACAATTATAGTCACAGAGGGATATTTTTTTAATTTTATTCTCTCATTTCGAGTAATGATTTTTTTACTATTTTCAAAAAAAGTAACGAGAAAAAATACCTGCACGTAAACAGATAAAAAGATTGATATGTATAATATTGAACCTGAAATGACACCCATAATAACGTATATTTAATATACCATTTTTGGGTCAAAAAGCAAATCTCCCATTTTATGGGGGATTTGCAAAAAACAAAAAATTACATCTTCGTCTCCGTTTTGCCTTCAGTTGCACAAGTCGCGCAAACACCATTTACACACTTTCTGCAACAGCAACCAAATATCTTCATAACTGCTGCAATACCCACCAATACATACACTATCGCTTCAACCATGGGCCAAGACCCTAGAAGCATATTAACAACGTTCCATGAATCTTTGCCTAAAAGCATACCAATACCGACCAAGCCCCAGTTCACACCTCCTACGATTAGAAAAATTTTACCGATCATAGCCATCGTGCACATACCCCCATGACAACATTTTGAATGACACATATTTTTTATTCGTCCGCCAAGCGGACATTTAACTCTTAACGACCCCCGCCTGAACGACTATTCAGTCGGGCAGGTTTATAGTAATATGAACATTATATCATAATTTGAAAAAATGATATAATATGAAATATTAATAGTTAAATTATATAATATGGAAAATACAGAAAACAGTGAACAAGAACAGGGAGTGGAACAAATTACTAATAACCAAAAACAAATAGCTAGCGCCATTATTATTGCTGGACTTATCATAGCTGGAGCGATTTTATTAAAAGATAGTAGGCAACCAGTACCATTACAACAAGCTAATGTTAAAAACTTTGCAGATATAAATATTAGACCAATTAATTCTGAAGATCACATTTTGGGAGACATAAATAGTGCCAAAATAGTAATCGTAGAATATTCTGACATTGAGTGCCCTTTTTGTAAAAATTTCCATGAAACAATGCATGAGGTAATCAAGCAAAAAAATAATGTGGCCTGGGTTTTTAGGCATTATCCTCTTTATAAAGGAATTGAAGATAGGCCTCCTCTCCATCCTAAAGCATTAAAAGAAGCCGAGGCAACAGAGTGTGCTTGGGAGCAAGGCGGGAATACGTCTTTTTGGAAATATATCGACAGAATATTTGAAATTACACCTTCAAATAACCTCCTTGAAGAAAAAGAACTAACTAACACTGCGCAATATATTGGATTAAATACTGCTTCTTTCTATACTTGTTTAGAAAGTGGGAAATATAAAAATAAAGTAGACCAAGATATAGCTGACGGAGAAAAAGCGGGCGTGCTGGGTACTCCATATTCATTAATTCTAGTAAATGGTAAAATTATTGACGAAATTCCAGGCGCTCAATCAATCGAAAACGTAATGCGGAGATTGAATGCAATAAAATAACTCTAATTAATCAAAATAATTCTTTAATCGAGATATTTTATCGTGCTGACGAAGCTTTTCATGTACCTTCGCTTCAATTTGACGAATGCGCTCACGAGTGACACCAAATTCTTCCCCTACTCTTTCAAGAGTGTGCTGAATACCGTCGAGTAAACCATAACGCATTTCTAAAATTCTACGTTCTTTAGGATTAAGTTCATCAAGCACTTCTTTAATTTGATCGGACAAAATACGACGAGAAGATTCTTGGTCTGGGCGTAAAATTTTGTCATCTGGAATAAAGTTTTCCAGAGTTGATTTATCATCATCGTCACCTATTGGCTGTTCTAGAGAAATTGTCTCTTGTGAAATATTTTCAATTACATGTATTTTTTCAACTGGAATACCCATTTCAGTGGCGATTTCTTCAGCTAGGGGTTCTCGGCCCAAATCCTGACTTAATTTTCGATGTATTTGTTTATATTTTGAAATTGTCTCCACCATATGCACTGGTATACGAATAGTTCTAGACTGATCAGCCAAAGCGCGCGTAATGGACTGACGAATCCACCATGTAGCATAAGTAGAAAATTTATAACCTTTCGTCCAATCAAATTTCTCTACCGCTTTAAATAAACCCAAATTACCTTCTTGAATAAGGTCAAGTAGGGTCAAATTTGCGCTTCGACCTACATATTTTTTAGCAATAGAAACCACTAAACGTAAGTTGGCCCGAGCGAGTAAATTAGTCGCTTCAATATCACCTTTTTCAATTCTTTTGGCTAAATCTTTTTCTTCGCTAGCATGGATAAGCGGATACTGTCCTATTTCCTTTAAATACATCTGAATAGAATCATACATACCAGACTTATTTAAATCTTTGTCAGAAAGATCATTGTCAAGATTGAGTAAATTGCCACCCTCTAAGATATCAATACCAGCAATGGCAAATTTCTCATAAAGTTCATCTAAAAACAAGATATTGTTCTCAATATCAGGTATGGTTTTTAAAATTTCATCATAAGTAATAAAACCTCTTTTTCTACCCTTTTCAACAAGCTCATTTGAGAGACGCGCCAAGACTTCTATTTTTTTCTCTGATCCTGTTGATTTTTTTGATATTTTAAGGTTTTTCTTTTTACTCAGTTTTGTTTTGTGTTTCTTTTTAGTTATTTTTTTTATAACCCTTTTGACAACTTTTTTCTTTTTAAAAGTTTTACTTTTGATTTTATTTGATTTTTTATTTTTCTTTTTCATAATTTTACTTGTCCCGTAGTGAGCTTTGCTCTACTACTGGGATTTCTTAAAACGATTATTTTTAATATCTTCTATTTTTTTAGTAATTTCATTTATTTCTTTCCATAATTTTTGTCCCAATTCTATATCTTTTTTTTCTTCGACTAAATTAAATTCTTTCATTTTTCTACCTAAATCTTCTTTTAAATATTCTTCTCTTAGATTATAGAGGAGCTCTTCTATGTCTTTTTCAAAAGATGTATTTTTATAAAAAACTTCAGCTTCAAAAATTAAATCATCTTCATCGCTTTTATTATTTTCTAATATCTCTTCTGTTTTTTTATTTAAAATCAAAGAAAATTCATTTAATATTTTTTCAGTATCAATACTCTCTTTCGGTAAACTTTTTTGCCAAAAAATTATTCCAAGTAATTTTCTCTCTATATAATCCTTGCGACGCAAATTGTCTTTATTTTCAAGGGTATTTTCTATCTGAATTTTTTCATACTTTTGTTCTTTTTCAATTTTCTTTAAATCTTCTTCAAGAGCAGGTAAGGAAATAGAAGTGAGATCACTTATTCTTTTTAGAAAATGAGCTTTTTCGATAGCACTTTCTAGCGCATTAACATAGGGTAAAATTTTCTCTTTAACTTCACGACCGATTTTACGTGTATCGTCACCAAAATTTTTTAGTGTTTTTTCTAATAAAAATTCAATAATATGCTTGGAATTTTTTATTGCTAATTTCCAAGCCTCTACACCATCTTTAGAAATTAAATCCGCTGGGTCAACACCGTCTGGCAATACAGCTATTTTTACATCCATACCAAGAGAAAGAGCTATTTTACCCGCTCTACCTGTAGCAGATATACCCGCTTTATCTCCATCAAAAGCCAAAACTAAATTGTTCGATAATCTGCGTACCAAACCTAAATTAGATACAACATTTTCTCTAGACACAGTAGAATCAGAAAGAGCGGTACCACTCGTAGCAATAGTATTTCTATATAAAACTTGATGTGATAATAATAAATCCATTTGTCCTTCTACTAAAATAGAAAAATTATTTTTTCGAATTGAATCTTTAGCTTTATCTAAACCATATAAAACAGCCGATTTGTTAAAAATAGGAGTATCGGGACTGTTAAGATATTTTGCAGATTTACCATCATCTTTGAAAAGCCTACCCGAGAAAGCTATCACTCGCCCACTTGAGTCAGAAATTGGAAACATAATCCGATTACGAAATCGATCATAAAAACCTTTCTCTCCCCCACTCAGACCCGACGAATTTGGTTTTTTTGCCAATCCCGCTTTTTCTATTTCAATATCATTAAAGCCTTTTTTCTTTAAAAAATCATAAAGATCACGCCAAGTATCTTTCGCAAAACCAACCCTAAAATCCAAAATGGTTTTATCTTCAAGTCCACGAGATTTTAAATAATCTAATATTTCCTGATTTTCCTTTAGATTACTCATAAAATATAAAGTCGCTTCTTCCATTGCCCGTAGAAGTCTATCTTTTTCACTAGCAGACTCTTTAGAATAATTGCCGAGTTGTACTCCAGCTCGAGAAGCCAAAAGCCCCAGTGCTCCCTTAAAATCCAATCCTTCAAATTCCTCCACAAAAGAAAAAATATCACCCGAAGCGCTACAACCAAAACAATAATAAGTACCTCGATCGGGAGAAATGAAAAAAGATGGAGTTTTTTCATTATGAAAAGGACACTTGGCTTTTAAATTTGAGCCAGCCTTTTCTAACTTTATATAAGAAGAGACTACATCTTCAATTGATAGCCTCTCCTTGATTTGATCTACGGGAGAGTTCATAAATTAAATTATTCTAAAACCGGAGGAAGCACTATACGTTCTTTGAATCCAGTACCAGCTGGAATCAATCTACCAATAATTACATTCTCTTTTAATCCACGAAGAGAATCCACACCACCCTTGATTGCATTTTCAATAAGCACACGATTTGTGTTTTGGAATGAAGCAGCAGACAACCAGCTTTTGGTTCGAAGCGATACTTCAGTAATACCGAGCACGACTGTTTCTGCTTTGGCATCTTTACCACCTTCTCTTTCTATTCTCATATTTTCTTCAATAAATGCTGTATTTTCTACAATATCACCATTGGAAAAATTGGTCTCACCCGCATCTTTAATTTTTCGACGTGAGAACATTTGACGAATAATTATTTCGGTATGTTTTCGAGAGATGGAAGCGCTTTGCAATTCGTAAACTTTATTGATTTCACGAATAATATATTCTTCAACAATATCTTTACCACCATATTTGAAAATTTCTGCAATATCAGCCGAACCGTCAGTCAATAATTCACCTTTTGAGATTCGCGCACCAACTTTTACAATAGGAATTCTTCTAAATGGAGCTAAGTATTCTATTTCATTAGACTTACCATCAACTTTTGTGTCAGACAAAACTTTGATAATTTTTTCTTTTCCATCTTTGTCTATAATAGAAATTATTTCACCATCAGTCTGTGATACAACGGCAGGATTTTTGGGAACTCTTCTTTCAAAAATTTCTTCAACGCGAGGTAGACCAGTGGTGATATCTGTTCCTGCAATACCTCCAGCGTGGAAAGTACGAAGAGTAAGCTGTGTACCTGGCTCACCGATTGCTTGTGCGGCAATAATACCGACAGCTTCTCCTTTAGCAACCATATTATTTCTTCCCAAATCAAGACCATAGCACATCTGACATAAACCATGAACAGTTTTACAGGTAAGTGGAGAGCGAACAAAGACTTCTTCAAATTCTGCTCCTTCAATATTATAAGCTTCTTCTTTAGTAACCAAGAAACCACGCTTATACAAAACTTTGCCATTTTTGTCTTTGAGATCTGCTCCTAACACACGTCCACGAATATTTTTAGAAAGAGGAATTTCAATACCAGAAATATTTTCTTTACGAACAATTTTACCTTCTTTCGTACCACAATCCTCTTCCGTAATAACCACATCTTGCGCCACATCCACCAACCTTCTAGTCAAATATCCAGCTTTCGCAGTGTTAAGCGCAGTATCTGATGCTCCCTTACGAGCTCCGTGTGTAATGACGAAATATTCAATTGGAGAAAGACCTTCATGATAACAAGGAATAATCGGAAATTCGAGAGTCTTACCCTGATTGTTTTGAATCAAACCAATCATACCGGTCATCTGACTTAAAGAAGTCATCGTACCACGAGCCTTAGAAGTAAATAAATCATAAGTGGAACTGTTTTGCTCAATTGTATTTGGTAGAACTTTTTCCAATTCTTTCTTTGTGCGTGTCCAAATTTCAATAATCTTTTGATATTTTTCTTCTTCCGAAAGCAAACCCTCATTCCATTGAGAAATAATTTCTTCTTCTAGCTTTTTACCTCGGGCAATAATTTTTGGTTTTTCTGGAGAAACTTTCACATTATCAAGTCCCCAAGTAGTACCAGAAACGGTTGAATATTTAAAACCGAATTCTTTTATTTTATCCAAGACTGGAGGAGTAGCATCAATGCCGTAATGCACGATAAGTTCATCAACAAGAGCAGAAAGTCTGTCTTGGGTCATTTCATCACTTACATAAGAGAAATCGTTTGGCAATATACTATTGAATAGAAGTTGACCAACAGAAGTCTCAAAAATTCCACCATCAAATTTCCTATACTTGGGGGTATCAGTAGCAAGCACTTTTATCTTTGCTCGCAATGATACAACTCCATATTCATAAGCCGTAATCGCTGTATTGGGATTAGAAAAATGTTTACCTTCGCCGAGCTCACCATCAACTGATTTAGTCATCCAATAAGCGCCGAGAACCATATCCATACGAGGATGCACAATAGGATCACCATTTTGTGGTTTAAGTAAATTTTTATTTGCCGCCATCAAGTTTTTTGCCTCATTTTGTGCTTCTTCCAATAAGGGAACATAGACTGCCATTTGATCTCCGTCAAAGTCAGCATTAAAAGCCTGACATACAAGCGGATGCACTTGAATAGCATTTCCTTCAATAAGAATTGGATTAAAAGCCTGAATACCTA
>CAYHDS010000017.1:3868-10286 GCA_964355475.1 uncultured Candidatus Saccharibacteria bacterium | reverse complement strand
TAAATTAACTTAAAATTTTAAATTTTTGAACGAGCGCAGAGTTTCTCCAAGCATTGCCAAAACCAAAATATTTTTCTGAGTTAGATACCATAAGCACGAGCAATACCAATATATAGATAAAATGCTCATCTATGAATGGGTGATTGGCTGGTTGAATACCAACTGCTAAATACATCAAAAACATCATCATTACACCTGACAGACCACCGAGCTTCATAAAGATACCGAAGGTGAATGCTATTCCTATAAACAACAAACCCAGCATAAATAGCCAATCCACCATATTATTACCTGCTAAGCTGTGAAAAAAGTCAGTAAAGGGTCCATGTACGCCAAATTGCAAGAAGCCAGTGGTGGGTGAACCACCTGCTAGCCACGACTTGTCGGGTATCGTAGCGTAGCCTAAACCTAATAATTTATCAAAAAATGCCCATAAAAAAATAAGCCCCATACTTATCCTCAAAATACCCAATGCTACCTTCAATTTAGTTGATTCCATATTTATAATTTTTTTATTTTGTGTTCTAATGCTGATAATTACACTTATCCACTTAAGAGGTGACTAGCCTCCGTGTATAATAGTTTAACGGTTGCAAAGTTATACAACTATGCTAGATTATACTCTCTTCTTGAGAGTAAAGAAAAGAAAAAATGTTAATAAAAAATTATCGAATGGAAACAAATAAAAAAAATTATTTTAAATACATTGTCGGATTTATTTTTTGTCTTTTGCTTCGTCTTATTCCATTTCGTGCGCCCAATATAGAAACAATTCTTGCGACACAGATGCCATTTTCTAGAATTTATGGAAATGTGGCTGGTTTTTCTTTTGGTTTTTTTAGTATTATTGTTTACGATCTTTTAACTTCAACTCTTGGAATGTGGACCATATTTACATCGATAACTTATGGCTTTTTGGGATTATGGGCGGTTTCGTACTTTAAAAATAAAAACAATAGTTCATGGACTTATGTTAAGTTTGCTTTAATGAGTACACTTCTTTTTGATATCGTTACAGGACTTTCTGTTGGTCCGCTATTTTTTCATCAATCATTTCTTTCTGCACTTATGGGACAAATTCCATTTACAATTTTTCATCTAATTAGCAACACCACTTTTGCTTTCGTCTTGAGTCCCGCCATTTATAATTTCGTTCTCCAAAAGAAAAAGATTGAAACGAAATATTCTACCAACAACCTTAATCCTAAAACAACTTAAATATTATGAAAAAAGAAAAAATTCCAAAAAATAAATTAGCAAAAATAAAATCAATCAGAAGGAGAACTGGAGAAGTTGTATCTTTTGATTTAGAAAGAATTGCCCGCGCCATTTTTAAAGCTTTTGAAGTTTCAGGTGAGGGCGATGAAGAAAAATCTTATCTTGTGGCGAATAGTGTTTTTAAAACTCTTCTGGAAGTTAGATCTGATTTAATTAATATCAATAAGGGAGCAAAATTTTTGCCGACAGTTGAAATGGTGCAAGATTTAGTTGAAAAAGAATTAATGAAAAAAGGTTTTGCTAATACTGCTAAAAAATATATTATTTATCGTAATAGACGTTCAGAAATTCGTGCAAATTTTGGGCCAGTGCCAGAAGCCGTTCGACAGATAGTAGAAGAAAGTAGCAAATATTTTGCTAGTTCTTATTCAGAGTATATTTTCTATCAAATGTATTCACGATGGATTCCAGGGGCAGGGCGCAGAGAAACTTGGATAGAAACTATTGATAGATATATGGATTATATGAAGGAAAATCTGGGTAATAAGCTGACGGTAAAGGAATATGATGAAGTTAAACAAGCTATTCTTAGTCAAGATATTTGTCCTTCTATGAGGCTTCTCTGGGCAGCGGGTAAGGCTGCTCGTAATTCTAATGTTTGGGCCTATAATTGTTCTTATATAGCACCAACATGTCCTCAAGATTTGGGAGAGATTATGTACATTCTAATGTGTGGCGCAGGACTTGGTTTTGCTGTTGAGTGGGAGAACGTTCAACAATTTCCGCAAATTAGAAAACAAGTAAAAGAAAAACCAACTATTCACATTATTGATGACAGTAAAGAGGGTTGGGCAGATGCTTTTGTTTTAGGACTAAAAGCTTGGTTTGATGGTAGGGATATAAAGTTTGATTACTCATTTATTAGACCAGCAGGAGCACGACTAGAAACAGCTGGTGGCAGAGCGTCTGGACCGCAACCGCTTATGGATTTAATGGATTTTGCTAAAAGAAAAATTTTATCTAAACAAGGTCGCCGCCTTTCTAATTTAGACATGCATGATATTATTTGTCAGATTGGAATGATTGTAGTAGCTGGTGGTGTCAGACGCAGTGCTCTAATTTCTCTTTCTGAATTGGAAGATATCGAAATGCGAGACTCCAAAAAGGGACAATTTTATTTAACTGAAGGACAGCGCTCAATGGCGAACAATTCCGCAGTTTATAATTCTAAACCATCTGCCGAAGAATTTTTAAATGAATGGACAGCATTAGTTAAATCTAAATCAGGAGAGAGAGGAATTTTTAATCGTGCTGGTTTGGAAAAACAATTACCAGCCAGAAGGTGGAATGCAATTAAAGATGAAAGACAAATCGGACTTAATCCTTGCGGAGAGATTTATTTACGCTCTAAACAATTTTGTAATTTAACCAGTATTGTTATTCGTCCAAAAGATACAGTCGAGACCTTAAAAAGAAAAATGGAATTAGCTACGCTTCTCGGAACATATCAATCGACTTTGACTAACTTTGGTTATCTTTCAAAAAAATGGAAAGAAAATTGTGAAGCAGAAAGATTGCTCGGTGTATCACTTACTGGTTATTATGACAATCCAATTATTCGAGATGATAAGGTGCTCGATACTTTGCGATTAGATTCAATTGAAACAAATAAAAAATATGCAAAACGCTTTGGAATTAATGCTTCTACTGCCATTACTTGCGTAAAGCCCCATGGTAATTCTGGCCAGCTTTTATCCGTTGGTTCCGGTATGCACCCATGGTATGCGCCATATTTCATCAGGAGGGTTCGTATTTCTCATACTGATACCTTGCTTCAAATGGCTCGAGACCAAGGCGTTCCTTGTTTACCAGAAATTGGTCAGTCTGCTGAAGCAGCGACTACTTTTGTTTTAGAATTTCCCGTTAAGGCGCCCGAGGGAGCAATTTTCAAAGATGAAGTTTCTGCCTTGGACCTTCTCAAAGAATGGAAAAGACTTAAAGATCATTTTGTCGAGCACAATCCATCGGCAACTATTTATGTAGGTCCAGATGAATGGTTGGCTGTTGGAAATTTTGTTTATGAAAATTGGGATTCTGTTGGTGGACTTTCTTTTCTTCCAAGATCAGACCATGTTTACCAATTGGCTCCATATGAAGCTATTACTAAAGAGGAATATGAAAGACGCACTAAATCCATCGGTAAAATAGATTTCTCAAAACTTCCTCAGTATGAAATCACTGATAATACCATTGGTTCAAAAGAATTCGCTTGTGTGTCTGGTGTTTGCGAAATATAAAGTAATAATACTTTTAAAAATCAAACTTTTTCCGGTACAGATTTTTTGAAGCTTAAAAAATCCTGAAGTTTGCTCGCCGTCGCTCACAAAACCCCTGCAAAAGTTTATTTTAAAAAGTATTATATAAAAAACTATGCTTTACACAAGAAAAGGAGATGGGGGAACAACTAAAACATTTGGTTGTGATCAAAGAGTATCAAAAAGCTCGAGTATTACTGAAGCCCTAGGTTCACTTGATGAAATTAATTCTTTTCTTGGATTGATAAAAGTAAAAGCTTTTAATATTTCTTTTAAATTGCCCACCACTTTAATTGTAGTTTCACAAACGATTGACGTCATTCAACAAGATCTTTTTATTATTCAGGCAGAACTTGCCGGTGCCGATAAAACTATTATAGAAGATAAAGTAAAAATGCTTGAAGAAATTATTGATGGCATAGAAAAAACGCTTCCACCGATAAAAACATTCTTTGTATCTGGTGGTGTAGAGCTTGCGACACTTTCTGACATTGCTCGCACGATAGCCCGCCGAGCAGAAAGAAGGGTTGTTGGAGTTGTAGAAGAAGGTAAAATTACAGTTAGTAAAGATACTTTGGCTTATCTTAATCGTCTTTCCAGTGTTCTTTACGCTTTTGCACGTAGTTTTAACCATATAGCCAATATAAAAGAAGAAGCGCCTGAATATAAATAAAGTTATCCACATTGCGATTTTGGGTGAGGAGTGTATTCTAAAAAAGTGCTTCACAATTAAATAGTTTCATATTTGGGGAAGTGAGGTGAAAATCCTCCACAGTGCCGCTACGGTAATCCTTTTCAAAAGGAAAGTCCGAGTACCAATTATGAAGTAAGTCCCGAGCAGGAAATAAAAATGCATTTGCGTTTTTACACAACTCCTCGGAAGGAGTTTTTTATTTTTTGGTTTTTAATTATTCGAAATGAAATTCTCCTGCTTTTTCGTGGACTTTTTGTTTAAGTAGGGGATATTTTGAGAGTTCAGGGTCTTCTTCAATCAGGCGAATAGCTTCCGTACGTGCGGCCTCTACCATTTTTATATTTTTTATTGCTTCCATTCCAAGGTCTGTAATGCCCCATTGTTTCGTGCCACCAAGTTCTCCTGCTCCACGAAGAACCAGATCTAGTTCAGCCAATTCAAAACCATTTTTTGCAGTTTTTAATGCCTTCAAACGCTCCACTGTTTTTTCAGCTTTGGCATCTGCAAAAATATAACAATATGCTTGATGGGTACTTCTTATTACTCGTCCACGAAGCTGATGAAGTTGAGCGAGACCGAAACGCTCAGCTCCTTCAATAATGATGATGGTGGCATTTGGCACATTTACACCCACTTCCACTACTGATGTGGCGCAAAGAATATTTATTTTACCCGAAGAAAAAGCGCTCATTACTTCTTCTTTTTTTATTTTACTCATTTTACTATGCAACACTCCTATTTCATATTCTGGAAAAATTTCTTTTTTTAAAATTTTTGCTTCTGTGATGACTGCCTTCATTTCTAACTTAGCTACAGCAGAGTGTCCCTTTCCGGGGTCGCTGTCTCGTCTTGCTAGACGAGCGCTCCCTCTCGGCTCGTCAGCCTGCGAGAGACCCCGCAAAGGAATCTCTGCTTCCGCCTCTGCTTCAAAAATTCTTGGACAAATAACATAGAGTTGCCTACCATTCTTTAATTCACTTCTTATTTTTTCATAAGTGTTATTTCTGTTGTTGGGTGTAATGATTTCTGTAATTATTTGTTTTCTTCCAGCTGGCATTTCATCTAGTAGTGATAAATCTAAGTCACCATAAATTGTAAGTGCGAGGGTGCGGGGGATAGGGGTTGCCGTCATTGAGAGTAAATGTGGTGCGACTGTATTTCCTTTTGCATCTTTCTTAACTAATTTTCTTCTTTGCTCTGTTCCGAAACGATGCTGTTCATCTATTATCGCAAGTGCTAAATTTTTAAATTTTACAGTTTTTTGAATTAAAGCATGGGTGCCTATTAAAATAGGTATTTCTCCATTAGCTGTCCATTTAAGAAGTTGGGCGCGAGAAATTGTCGTCCATCCCGTAGGATTAACTTTAGAAGGAAATTTTCGACAACCTGATCCCGTGATTAGTCCAATATTTATTGGTAAATGTTTAAAATATTGTATAAATGATTCAAAATGTTGAGTGGCAAGAATTTCCGTTGGAGCCATATAGGCTACCTGTAAATTTCCGAAGTTTTGATGTTTGCCATTTGAATCTCTGGGTCTTTGATTTATTGTGATATATGAAGCAGTAGCAGCGACGGCAGTTTTACCAGATCCGACATCTCCCTCAAGCAATCGAGACATGGGGAAAGTTTTATTCATATCTTCCAGAATTGTATTTACTGATTTTTTTTGGCAATTGGTTGGCTCAAATGGAAAGCGTTTTAAAAATTCTTCCACCATTTCTATTTGTGGAATTATTTGGAATGACTTATTTTTTTTATATTCAAATTTATCATGTTGACGCTCGAGTTGAATACAAAAAACTTCTTCAAAAGCAAATCTTTTTCTGGCATATTCTGCGTCGCGGATGTTTTTTGGTTTATGAATCCAAACCAATGCAGTTTTTATCGAGGGTAAGTGATATTTTTTTAAAATATCTGCTGGTATATAATCCTCTATTTTATCTAGGGTTTTATCTTTAAATATTTTTTCAATTGCATGGTAAAACCATTTAGAAGTGATACCTCTAGTTTCTGCGTAAATTGGGTATGAAAAACCAATATTTTTGATACCATTTTTCGCAAAAAGCGTATCATGAGCATCAATTGGCATATCTGGCATTTTCTCAAATTCAGGATTGGCTAGATATTTTCCATTTTTACTTTCTGTTACCCTACCAGTTAGTTTTATATTTTCACCCGAATGAATCAT
>CAYHDS010000017.1:0-3768 GCA_964355475.1 uncultured Candidatus Saccharibacteria bacterium | reverse complement strand
ATAGAAAAAAGTTTTAGTCTGTGTAATGCTTTCTTTTGATTAATGTCTAGACGGAATTTATCTTCAATTTTCTCATGTAATTCCATTGTTTATGAATTATAAAGCTTTTTAGGGCTATTTACTATGTTTTTATTTATCCACAACTTACTTGACTAGTATACCCCCTAGGGGGTATACTGAATTTATGAATAAAGATAAACAAAAATTAATTCGTCGTTTGAAGATTATTGAGGGGCAAGTAAGAGGTCTTCAAAACATGATAGAAAAAGACATTTATTGTATTGATGTTATTACTCAAACATCAGCAGTAAAGCAAGGTCTTTCAAATATTGAAGATGTTTTAATGGAAGGTCATTTAGGTCATTGTCTTATTCACCAGATAAAAAAGGGTGATACAAATAAAGCAACTAATGAAATATTAAAAGTTTATAAATTAAAAAGAAAATAGTTCGACAAGCTCACTATAAATAAATGAAAAAAGAAACATATAAAATAAAAGGAATGCATTGTGCTTCATGCGCCTCGATTATTGAGAGAACTGTTAAAAAAATTGATGGAGTAGAGAACATTTCAGTGAATAGTGGAACCGAAAATGCCAAAATATCTTTTGATGAGAGCAGAACAAATCATGAACAATTTAATAAAAAGTTAGAACCATTGGGATATTCCCTTGTTAATGATCATAATAAACACAACATGTTTTCTAGTGAAATGACTGCTAAAGAAATGGGGATGAGTGAAAATGAACACAAAGAACATCTTGGACTTAGTCAATCAAAAAAGGAAAAGCTCGCTGAAGTTGCCGACATGCGATCAAAGGTTGTATCAGCAATTCCTTTAGCCATTATTAGCGTTTTTATTATGGTTTGGGATATTTCAGCTCAATACAATTTTACTCCAGAAATGAGCTATACAGTTAAAGAATTTTTTCATCATTTATTGCCTATCATGGCTACATATATTCTCTTTGTTGTGGGTAAACCTTATTTGCTTGGATTTTATCGTTTTCTAAGATATGGGAAAGCAAATATGGATACATTGATTGGTATTGGAACGATTGCTGCTTTTATTTATAGTTTTGTTGTTACCGCATTTGAAGATGCATTAAAAATATTTATTAATGTTGATGTAACTTATTATGATGTAACAATTATTGTTATTACATTTATCGCTCTTGGTAAATATCTCGAAGCTCGTTCAAAAATAAAAACAGGGGATGCTATAGAAAAATTGCTTAATCTTCAAGCCAAAACTGCTTTAATAATTCGTGATGGTAAAGAGATAGAAATTTCAATTAATAATGTAGTGCATGATGATTTAATTATTGTAAAACCAGGAGCAAAAATTCCTGTCGATGGAATCATTACTCTTGGTTCATCTTATATTGATGAATCGATGGTTACAGGTGAACCAATGCCCGTGCAGAAAAAAGTTAATGATTCTGTCGTGTCAGGCACTATTAATACCAATGGCTCTTTTACTTTTAAAGCAACTAAGGTTGGTTCTGAGACATTACTTGCTCAAATTATAAAAATGGTAGAAGAAGCACAGGGCAGTAAGGCTCCCATTCAAGCTTTGGCTGATAAAATTTCTGCCATTTTTGTACCAATAGTACTGATTATCGCTTTTGCGACTCTTGGCATGTGGCTTTTTATTGGAACAAATTATTTAGGTTTTTCACAGGCACTTTCTTTTGGATTGGTTTCATTTGTCGGTGTTCTCGTAATTGCCTGTCCTTGTGCTTTAGGCCTGGCAACGCCGACTGCAATTATTGTCGGGGTTGGTAAGGGTGCCAGGGAGGGAATTTTAATTAAAGATGCAGCAACGCTTGAGAAACTTCATAAAGTAGATACAGTAATTGTAGACAAAACGGGCACTATCACTATTGGTAAACCAACGCTTGTCGATATAAAAAGTTTATCTGATATTAAAGATGCAGAAATGATTTCAATTATTGCAACACTAGAAAAAAAATCTGAACATCCTATTGCTCATGCAATTGTAAATTATGCGCAAGAAAAAAGCATCTCTACCAGAGAAGTAGAAAATTTTGAGGGATTAAAGGGAAAGGGATTGAAGGGATTGATGGGTGGTGTGGAATATTTTGTTGGAAATGCAAAACTTATAGAAGACTTAAAACTTGCTTTTGATGCTTCAAAATTAGATCAATATACAACTCAAGGCAAAACTCCAGTTATCCTTGCCACGAAAGAAAAAGTTCTTGGTTTTGTGATGGTTTCTGATGAAATAAAAGCTGAATCAAAACAAGCGGTAATTGATTTACATAAACTTGGCATAAGAGTTGTAATGTTAACAGGGGATGATGAAAAAGCAGCAAAATATATGGCCTCACTTGTTGGCATCGATGAAGTTGTGGCTCATGTATTGCCTGCAGATAAATTAATTAAGATAAAAGAATTACAAAATCAGGGTCATATAGTGGCTATGGCAGGAGATGGTGTAAACGACGCTCCAGCACTCGCACAGGCCGATGTGGGCATTGCTATGGGCACAGGTACTGATGTGGCAATCGAATCAGCTGGTATCACACTTCTCCATGGAGATATTTCGAAACTTGTAAAGGCTATTAAATTGTCTAAAATAACAATGCGAGGAATTAAACAAAATCTTTTCTGGGCATTTATTTATAATATAGTGGGCATACCGCTTGCAGCTGGAATGTTTTATCCAATCTTCGGCTGGCTTCTTTCACCAGTATTTGCGGGTTTTGCCATGGCCATGTCGAGTGTATCGGTAGTGTCAAATTCGTTACGAATTAAAAGTATAAAATTGTAATATGAAAAAATACACCTTTCATGTGTCTGGGACTCATTGCGCATCATGCAAAGTCTTACTTGAGGATATTTTGGGTGAGCAAAGTTTTGTAAAAAATGTAAACGTAAACCTAAAAAAAGAAATTGTTGATATTGAAACTGACAGCGATAAAAATGTTGAAGAATTAGCAGAAATTTTAACCAACTTAGTCAATAAAAATGGCTATACTCTTTCAGTTGAGAAAAAATTCGAAGAAGAAGCGAATAATGGAGTTATTTGGCAAGCATTACCAATTGGGCTTTTATTTTTGGTTTTGTTTTTTCTTTTACAAAAGTCAGGTATTTTAAATCTTGGTTTGGGTGGACAGACAACTCCAACAACCAGTTTTATTATTGGTCTGATTGCCTCAGTTTCTAGTTGTTTGGCTATTGTAGGTGGTTTGGTTTTATCTCTTTCGGCAAAAGTTTCTCAAGACAATGTAAGTGATAAAAAGAATTTTATTCTTTTCCACTCTGGAAGATTATTTGGTTTTGCTCTATTGGGTGGCATACTTGGTTCTATTGGTAATGTTATTGGTATTAATTTTACTTTTTCCGCAATATTGGGCATTTTAGCATCTGTTGTTATGCTTTTACTCGGTTTAAATTTAGTGGGAATTTTTGAAAAAAATAAAATTACTTTACACCCTGGGATTTTTAATTTTTTTAGAAAGATAGAACATAAAACTTTTACTCCGCTCTTAATTGGGCTTGGTACATTTTTTTTACCCTGCGGTTTTACCCAATCCATGCAAGTCGTTGCTCTCTCGTCTGGGTCATTTAGTGGAGGATTGATGATTATGTTTGGTTTTGCTTTGGGAACCTTACCAATGCTCGCATTGTTGTCATTTGGTTCTGCGTCTTTTGCACATTCAAAATATGCACCATTATTTTTCAAGTCTGCAGGAGTAGTCGTCATTGGTCTTGGTATTTTTGCACTTTTGTCTGGTCTTGC
>CAYHDS010000016.1:3711-10835 GCA_964355475.1 uncultured Candidatus Saccharibacteria bacterium | reverse complement strand
GCCGATATGCAAACATCATTTGAAATATTTTCCATCTCTTCTTCTGATAAATCACGATCAGCAATTTTTTCTATGACCAAAAGACGAACATCATTTATTAGGGATTCACCAGTTATTACATTACCTTTTCTAGAGCTCATTTTCTCAAAAGCGAAGCGCATCATGCCATGAGTAATATGCTTCATTTTGCTTTCATAATCTGGATGAATGAGAGATATGGCTTTTGCCACGACACGCATATAATCTGCTTGTTCAGTAGCTGTAATAACGATAGACATATTCATATCGGGCACTGTTTTAAATTTCTCTATTACAAGCCCAAGCTCCTTGGTTTCGTATGTGGGTAATCCAGCAGAAGTGATAAATACTCTAGTATGAAGCTTCGGATCATGCTCGTCTGCTTTAAAAACAATTGCACCGTCACTTTCGGTAAATATTTTACCCATATTTTCCTTTACAATATCTCTACCTATATCAGTCATGGCACTTTCTAGAAAATAAAAATCAAATTTGGTGCCAAGTATTTTATATAGGTCTTCGAAAGCTTCCATCGTCACCTTAAACCCCCAATCATAAATTTTATTTATTTTCTCATCACTTCGCGCATAAATTTTATTATTTATTTCATCTATCTCTTTTTTATCTTTTTCATATTGCTCACTTCCCAGCTGATAAGCAACGCCAATGTTCGCAGATTTTAATTTAATTCCAATATCGTCATCCTTTTGTAAATGAGAATTATTGAGTAAGCCCCAAATAGCTTTAGCCACATGCAAACCCACATCCCCTTGATAATTGGCTCTAGAAACATTTGCCCCAGAATATTCAAGAGTTCTGGCTATTGATTCTCCTATTGCATTGGTCATCAAATGTCCGATATGAATGGGTTTAAAAGGATTTGGATCTGTATATTCAACCATTATCTTTTGCCCAGAAAGCATGTTATTTTGACCAAAATCTTTATTATCTAAAATTTCTTTTATTGAATTAGCAAAAAATTCTTGAGATAAAAAGAAATTAATGAAACCGCCAACAGCTTCCATTTTTTCTATTTCTTTTGGTAAGTTTTTTTTAATTTCTCCACCCATTATATCTACTATTTCCTCACGACTGAATTTAGATTTTTCAGTTTCAAATTTTTTTCGATTAAGAACCATCGCCACATTGGTCGAATAGTCCCCCATTTTTAAATCTGCTGGATGCTCCACGACAAAATCTACTCCTTTAATTTCAAGTTTTTTCAAAACTTCATTAATTAAATTTTTTATTTTTTCTTGCATTTGATTAAATTATGTGAGAATTTACTTTTTTGAATGGTCTGGCTGGGATAGGGACCCAGGAAACCGAGGACCTGAAAAAAAGAAAATTCTCACATAATTCTAACATGGTTACTTATGTCCCGTACTTCCTTCGCGACCCTCCCCTCGCACGGTTTGTGACAACTCATCTACTTCTAGAATATCACAATGTTCAAATCTTTGAACAATCATTTGGGCTATCTTGTAATCCTTGGGTAGTAATACTGCTTTATCAGAAGTATTCAGAAAATTCATAATTATTTCTCCTCGATAGCCAGCATCAATCACTCCACCCATGATCTTGAGTCCGAGGTTGAAAGATATCCTAGATTTATCCCAAATCAGACCCACATATCCTTTTGGAATTTCAATCGCGACACCTGTGTGAACTCTCTCTTGTTTCCCAGCGGGGAAAATAACGTCTTCAATGCAATAGAAATCCATCGCCGCATCTCCGGGGTGTCCGTGAGTCGGCAACTTCGCATCTTCTCTTAATTTTTTAACTTTTAAAATCATTTGATTATCTTTTTCACCTTTTCGTAAATTTCATCGTGGATTGTCTCTCTAGACAAAATTTTACCCCTTGGGGCACAATCAATTTTTATAAAATTCTTCATCGTTTTGGAAAGCCACAAAGCGCTCTGCCTAGAATTCACTAGATGTTCTACATCATTTTCATAAACATCTTTTTTCCCTTTTTTTAAATAGGCTCTTTTCATTTTACTACTTTCTCGATCTTTTAAAAGTTGTAAAACTATACTAATTGGTAAACTTAAATATAAAGTAATATCAGGCTTCGGAATTTTAAAAACTTCATATTCCATTTCATTGAGCCATTTTATAAAAGCATTTCTTTTTCTCACATTTTTTATTTTTCCTCCTTGGTGAATCTGATTAGATGAAACATAACGATTGGCAATGATAATGTATCCTTTCGCCAGCCATTTTTTCATTTCCTCACTAGACTCCCATCTGTCTGCTGCGAACATCACAGAGGAAATTTTTGGATGAATATTGAGCCAATTATAATATTGCTCACTTAGGCAGTGGCCAGCAAATTTACCAAAGAAATTTTTATAATATTCAGGAAAATCAACGACTTTTACCATCTCGTCTTCGTTCTTTAATCTTTTCACCAAAAGAGCGACTTGTGTCGCTTTCCCAGAGCCATCGATACCGTCTATTACTATCAATTTCCCCTTTTTGTGTTTCTTCATATTAAAAATTTTATTTGAAATGTTTTGGAATTGGGAATTTTTTCGCCAATTTTTTAATTTCTTTGTGGATAGATTCTTTTACCTTTTTATTGTCTTTGTTTTTGAGAGTCTTAATGATTAGTTCCGCGACATAAGCACAATCCTTCTCTTTGAATCCTCTGGTAGTTATCGCTGGTGCACCGAAGCGTATGCCTGATGGATCCATCGGCTTTCTAGTATCTCCAGCAATAGAATTCATATTTAGGGTTATACCCACTTCATCGAGGACGGTCTGAGCCTCCTTACCGGTAACACCGAGCGAGCCATAAACATCAGCCAAGATAAGGTGGTTGTCAGTACCACCGCCAATCATACGAACTTTATTTTTATGGAAAACTTTTTCCATTGCTTTCATATTTTTCAAAATTTGCTTGGCATATTTTTTATATCCAGGAGTCATCGCTTCACCGAAGGCCACAGCCTTGGCAGCAATTATGTGCATATGTGGTCCACCTTGGATACCAGGGAAAATTGCTTTATCAATTTTCTTCGCAATTTCTTCACTCTCGCGAGTCAAAATCATTCCCCCACGAGGACCACGAAGAGTCTTGTGGGTAGTGGTAGTGATAATGTCAAAACCATCATCAAATGGATTGCGTAATGCACCTGCAGCTATGAGTCCAGCGATGTGCGCCATATCTGCCATTGTAATCGCACCGACTTCGTGAGCAATCTCTACAAACTTTTTATAATTTAAAGTACGAGAGTAAGCGGAAAATCCAGCAATAATTAATTTAGGTTTATTGGCAATAGCCACACGTCTCATATCTTCGTAATCAATTTCTCCCGTGTCGGGATTCTTCATTTTGTAAGTAACGAATTTATAAATCTTCGCTGGGAGAGTCATCGGGTGTCCGTGAGTAAGGTGTCCTCCGTGAGATAAGTCCATACCCATCACAGTATCTCCTGGTTCGAGTAATGCAGCATACACAGCGAGGTTTGCGGGAGCACCAGAGAGAGGTTGAACATTTGCAAATTTACATTTAAAAAGTTTACAAGCGCGCTCAATCGCTAGTCTCTCAACTTTATCCGTCCATTCTTGTCCACCATAATATCTACGCCCTGGATAACCTTCAGAATATTTATTTGTAAAAATTGAACCATTTGCCTCAAGAACATCGGCTGAAACGTAATTTTCAGAAGGTATAAGTTCAAGTCCTTCTCTTTGTCTTTTTTCTTCACCCTTTATTAATTTTTCTACTTTTTTATCTTTCATTTTTATCTATTTACTAAATTATTAAATAATTGCTTTTTGAACGGTCTGGCTGGGGTAGGGACCCAGAGATCCGAGGACCTGAAAAAAGACAATTATTTAATAACTGTATCATGAATGATTAAAAACTACCTGTGGAATGAAAAAGTCTCTTTTTTACCATCAGATTTCATTATTATGGTGCCCAATAAATCAGTTCTAAAGATTTTTGTCCCAACTGCAGATAAAGAATATAAAATTTCTTTATGAGGATGGCCGTATTTATTATCTTTGCCATCTGATATAAGTGCATATGAAGGAGACACTGCTTGCAAGAAAGATTCTCCGGTGGATGTGCGTGAACCATGATGTCCCACTTTCAAAATATTACTCTCTAAATTACTTACAGCATTCTCACTCAAAATTATTTTTTCAGTTTTAATGGTCGAGTCACCTGTCAACATAATTTTAGTATTACCATAAACCAGTTGAGCTACGATTGAGCCATCGTTACTCGTCCAAGACGATACATCTCTATCTGGAAATAAAATATCAAGTACTGCTCCACCACCCAGATAAATTTTCATTCCTTTTCTCGCTAAAATTTTAGAAATATTTCTATTTTTTATTTCATCTTCCAAGTTTTGATAAATCTTAGAATCATTTATCGTCCCTGGTTCAAAAACTTTACCTACCTTATAAACCTTGAGCACATCCAAAAAGCCCCCGATATGGTCCTGATCTGGATTGGTAATAATTATTGCATCAATGCTTCTATCAAAAGGAGACATCACGCCACTAAGTTTACTTAACACTTTTCTCGGCGGACCAGCATCTACCAATATTTGTGTACCTGTTGGGGACTCTATAAAAAGTGCATCACCTTGACCAATATCGAGCATGGCAAAAGTGAGCTTATGGTGAGAGTTTTGCCAATCAAGATAAAATATAAAAATATCTATGAAGAAAATAAAAAGAACAAAAATAAACAAGGAGTATTTCTGCATTCGTTGAAACATGTTACAATATTAACATATAAGTAATACGAATTTAAAAATATGAAAAAATTTGAAGAAATAAAATTTAATATTGGAACATTAAAAGGTATAAGTGCGAAAAACATAGAAGAACATTTGAAGCTTTATGCTGGCTATGTAAAAAATGCCAATTCAATCTTAGAGAAAATTCCAGAATATGAGAGTTATACCAAGGAAGACACTTTTGCCCCTTATGTTGTGGGTGAATTGCACCGTCGTTTCAGTTTTGAATATAATGGTATGCGCAATCATGAAATTTATTTTCATTCCCTTTCTGGAGGAGCAAAGTCATTGCCCCAAAATAGCGAATTGGGAAAAATATTGATTGAAACATTCACATCGGTTGAAATATTTCTTTCGGGTTTTAAAAACACAGCAATGACTCGTGGAATTGGTTGGACTGTACTTTGGTATGATAAAAAAGACAAGAGACTTTTAACTTCATGGGTTGACGAACAACATTTAGGTCAACTGAACGGTTGCGCAATGATTCTAGCTCTTGATATGTGGGAACATGCCTATGTTTATGATTATCCAACTTCTGAAAAGAAAAAATACGTAGAAGCATTTTTTGAAAATCTAAATTGGGAAGTAATTGAAGAAAATTTCAAAAAGGCTCTCTAAAAAATTTATTCAAAACTCCCCCAAAGAGTCTATATAAAAAATATAGATATATCAAAAGTGTGAGCCAAAATGGAAAGTTGGGAATGATCAATGATGCAAATGGCAAGTGTGAAAATAAATTAATTACTAAAAGCTCATAATGTAAAAAGAAATAAGAAATATAACCCAATGGTACAGCAAACATATAATAAATAAGTCCAACAAAACCCGTCATAAATCCTAAAAGCATTGTAAATGGAATAAAAGGTAAAATTAAAATATTCGCAGGCAAAGCAACAATAGAAAGATTGCCCATTTTATAAAGAATAAAAGGTAAAACGAAAACATAAACAGCGCAAGTCACTGTAATAATATCTCGTAGTTGAAAACGAGGTGTAATCCACATGAAATATTTTTCAATTCTGGGAGCAAGGAAAATTACAGCAATTGTGGCAATAAAAGAAAGTTGAAACGATACATCGTAAACAAGCACCAATGGATTAAGGAATATCATAAAAACACCAGCTAGAATTAGTGCCCGTGCAACATCGTAATTTCTTCCAGTAGCCCTAGCAATAAGCGCTAAGGTTGCCATTACTCCTGCGCGAATTGCCGTTGAGCTTCCTCCCGTCATTAAAATAAAAAGTAAAATAGAAAAAATACCTACTCCAATTCCAAGATGCTGTGGCAAAAAAGAAAATAATTTCATAATCCATTCTGCAACAATTGTTACATTGTACCCAGATAATGCAACGATATGTATTGTGCCTGTATCAATAAAAGCTTTTCTTAAATTTTCATCAAAAGAGGACTTCTCCCCCAAAATAAGCCCACCCATAAGAATATTTTCGGGATTTTTAATAGCAAAATTAATTTTTTCTAAAAACTTGTTTTTAATAGAAAAGAGAAAACTTTTTACACTATTACCATTACCGCTTGATACAATTTTTATTTCAGGAAAATTCATAACATAAAAAATTCCATCTTTTCTTAAATAATTTATGTAATCAAAATCTTTACCCGAATCAGTGACAAAATTTTCTGGCTTTTTAAGAATACCTCTAAAATTTATTTTATCTCCATATTTTAAATCTTCACTTAAATCTGCCGTCAATAAAATATTAGTTTCCGTGAAGGACTGTCCTTCACGAGATATGGACACAATTAATTTTTGATTATTCTCATTAATACTTGGCTCGTCGGTAATTAAACCAGTAAAAGAAACCTTTTGTCCGACTTTTTGCTCAAAAAATTGTGGTGCTGAAACGTCAGCATAATTGAACCGAAAAATACCCAAACATATAGTAAGAATAAAGATTGAGAATATTACACCCCAATTGTTTTTGGATATAAAAAAATGAAATAAAAAAATACCCACACTAATGAAACTCAAAAGTAAAACGAGATAAATATTTATCAAAAAGAAAGACTTCAAAAAAATTCCTGTGATGAAACCGAAACAAATTGAATAGAAAATTCTATCCCGCATTTAAAATTATTTATTTTTTAATTTTACTGGTTCATCTTCTGCAAAACTGGTAGCTATTACATCAGCTCTTTCATTGTGCGTGTACCCAGCGTGTCCTTCCACATAATGCCACTTAGGTTTAAATTCTCGTGTAAGCTCATATAATTCTTCCCAAAGTTTTTTGTTTACTACTGGTTTCTTTGCAGCGTTGCGCCAATTGTTCTTCTGCCAGCCGTGGATCCATTCGGTAATTCCTAGAATCACATATTT
>CAYHDS010000016.1:1932-3611 GCA_964355475.1 uncultured Candidatus Saccharibacteria bacterium | reverse complement strand
ATTAAATCTGGAATAACTTTTCCCTCATCAATGGGTAAAATTATATATTTCTTTTTAAAAAAATCCTCTTTAGTCAACCAAACAAAATCTTCAATCTCCGCATCGGGCCTGATATCCCCAAGAATTTTAACTAAATAAAGTCTTTGTATTAACTTTAGCCCAGGTAAATAGAAAGATTCCCCTTCGTACTCTTTAAAGAATTTAACATTAGCAATACTAACACCAATTTCTTCTTTAAACTCTCTCTTTAAACATTCTTCATCACTTTCACCTTCTTTGATTTTTCCGCCTGGGGTCCAGAATTCTTTATACCCCTTACCTCTTAGCATAAGTATATTACTATTTTGGGTGACAATACCAGCAATTCTTGTCGTTGATTTCATTATAAGAATTATACCAAAATTTATAAATACTCTCCAATTCCAATTTATCAAAACTTTCTGCGATAGCATAGACTTTTTACTCCAGTTGAAATATAATAAAATTATGACATTAATTTATAACATATTGGAAGCAATTAATAACACTTCCCTAACGTACAAAGGGGTCAAGGTTAATATTTTAGGGATACCAAAATTCAAACATAAATCACCTCAATCAATGCGTTCAATGATGTCTTATATAAAAAAGAAGAATTTAATAGCACAAAATAAAAGAGGATGGCATTTAACCACAGCCGGCAAAAATTACATGAAGAAAAAGGAAGATTCTTTGTGGCAATTTGAATGTAATTTCACCAAAGAAGCACCAAAAAACTTAATCGTGATGTTCGATATCCCGGAAACCAAAAAAGCCGAGCGAGAATGGTTTAGGTGGCACTTAAAAAAATTTAATTATGAAATGATTCAAAAAAGTGTTTGGGTTGGTCCTTCCCCTTTGCCTAAAGAATTTATGAATTATGTAGAAAAAATAAAGCTTAAAAGTACAATCAAAACCTTCAAATTGGCTAAAGCATATAATATTTCTTAAAATAAAATATCAAAACTCTCTGCTATCGCAGAGTTATTTGATGTTGGGAATGTGGTTGATTAAAGAATATCAACAATTCGTAAACGAAGCTCTTCACGCCCACGAAAACGAGACAAGTCAAAAGTCGCTAATAAATTTACCTTATTGCCTTCTATTAAGGTGTCTTTAAAAGAATCTACGCCAGAGAAAAATGAAATGGCTTTTGTTTTATTATCACCATTATTAGAAAAGGTAATTTCTAAATGCTCGCCTGAACCATTTTTGCCGAATTTTTTAATATTTTCTATTTTTACACCTGAAAAAAGAAAAACGGGCTTGGGATTTCCCAAGCCAAATGGCGCCAACTTGTCTATTTCGCGCCAATTTTTTATATTTACAGAATTCAAAGTAGTTTCGACATCAAAATTTGTATTACCTTTTGCTATCAGTTTTTTTACTTTACCAAAACTTGTAGATAATGCATCCTCTAAAAAATGAATTTTGTCATTATGCACGGTGAATCCCCCAGCCAGCTCGTGCCCACCAAAATCTAAAAAAAATTCACGAGTTTCGGTCATTAATTCTACTACTGACACTGACCCATCACTCCGACAAGAGCCCTTGATGCAATCATTCTCATCTTTACCCCAAACAAAAACAGGTTTTTGATATTGATCAGAAATTTTTCCAGCTACCAATCCCAAGATTCCCACTCGCCAAGAAGGACTACC
>CAYHDS010000016.1:0-1832 GCA_964355475.1 uncultured Candidatus Saccharibacteria bacterium | reverse complement strand
AAAACCTTTAACCCGAAATACGCAATGGCTCGATTTTCGCCGGTGAGTGGAACCATGTCAGATAAAGTTGCCAATCCCGCCATATCAAGCATCCATTTTTCTGCTCCATCTTTCATTTTAAAATATTCACCATATTTTTTAATAAAAGCAGAAGCTAATTTAAAAGCTACCCCAGCTCCGCATAACATTGTTTCGGGATAACTTGCCCCACCCAAAGGAGAATTGTTTACTTTGGGATTTAAAATAGCGTAAGCTCTTGGTAAAACCTTTGGAGGCAAATGATGGTCCGTAATTATCACATCAATATCATCTACTTCGGCTTGAGCCACTTCTCCCACCGCAGTAATACCCAAATCGACAGTAATTATGAGCTTTATTCCTTTATCGACAAATTGTTTTATAGCTTCAAGATTTAATCCATAACCCTCAGAATTTCTCTGGGGAATATATACTTCAAAATTTTTATAATTAATTAATTTAAATAAATCCTGTATTATTACAGCCCCCGGTATACCATCACAATCATAGTCAGCATAAATTACAATCTTTTCACTTTTGTCCACTGCTTCAAAAATACGCACACAGGCCTTCTCCATATCATGCATTTGGAGCGGATCGTGTAAATCTCGTTTATAATCTGGATTTAGAAAAATTTTTGCCTGATCCTCATCATTTATTCCTCTTTTTTCTAACAGAGTTCGTAACAATTCCCCATACTTTTGCATCCCATTAAAAAAATTAATTAATAACGACTATCGATTAAATTACTTTCCCATAATTTTCTAACGGGACAGGTAATGAAATTTTAGCATAATTTGATACAATATACTCATGGAGAATTGTATTTTTTGTAAAATCATAAAAGGAGAAATACCGTGCGCAAAAGTTTATGAAGATGATAATTTCTTGGCTTTTTTAGATATTGCTCCAGTTATGGATGGACACTTACTTATTATTCCCAAAGAGCATATTGTCTGGATGCAGGACGCAAGTGATGAGACAATCTCTGGAATTTTTAAGTTAACAAAAAAATTAATGCATGCATTAAAAATCGGATTAAGCTGTGATTATGTTAGTGTATCAATCGTCGGCAAAGATGTTCCCCATTTTCATATCCATCTCAATCCACGGCTATTAAATGATGGGCTTCCTAATTGGCCAACAAAAAAATATCAAGAAGGAGAAATGGAAAAAGTGGCAAAAAAAATTATTCAAGCGCTTTAATACCAGGAAGAGTGCCGTTTGCTAAAAAATCCAAAGTCGCACCGCCTCCAGTAGAAACAAAAGAAAATTTATCTACAATTTTAAGTTTTTCTATAGCTGCTAGAGTGTCACCACCACCAACTATAACTTCCTTACCACTTTCAGCAAGAATTTTGGCGAGAGCAAATGTACCTTCTGTATATCCGTTCTCATAATTTCCAAGTGGTCCATTCCATAAAATAAATTTTGAAATATCAACTTTTTCTTTAATTAGAGCTATGGTTTCTGAATTGGCATCAATAGCAGCAATATCTCCGACACAAAATAATACCTTCGGATTACTAGCAAGTGGAGTAAGAACAGTAGCCTTCGCCATGCCACCGCCAATAAACACAAAATCTGCCCTAGGTAATAATTTTTCAATTAGTGGAAGTTTGGTTTCAAATTTTGCTCCACCAAGAATTAGAAAAAATGGTTTGGGAGGATTAAAAGATTTTGAAAGTTCTTGCACTTCTTTCTCAAACTGCAATCCAGCATATGACGGTAAAAATTTGGGCACTCCAACTATCGAGGCATGCTGTCTATGTGAGACAGAAAACGCTTCATTTACATAAATATCCGCCTTCGCT
>CAYHDS010000015.1:0-11417 GCA_964355475.1 uncultured Candidatus Saccharibacteria bacterium | reverse complement strand
GCGGGCGCACACACAAGCGCGCCTAATGGCCGCAAGGAGTACTATCATGACGGATTACCACCAAGATGGAGACGTCCAACACAACGCCCCAGAAACACTCACCCCTGACGGGCTGGTAGGTAAGCTTGTCGTGATGTTCCTGGTGGCGGGAGTGCTTTTTGGACTCCTGCTCTTCCTTTTCCTCGAGAATTGGACGAGCTTAGTGTGGGGCTTCATCGTTATCGGAGTCGGTTTTGGGATGATGATTCTCTCGGGAGTCATCGCTCTCAACATCGACGACTGGCACGGAGTCGAGGTGTTTAATCCCTTGGCAAAAACCAGAAGGGTTATCTTCCCGGGACTTCACCCGAAGCTCCCGTGGGAGACCGTTGGCGAACCGAAGTCATTCCGCCGTTCGATTTCTTCGTCCGAAACTGAAACCTTCGCGACGAACGATTCGGCGGAAAGCATGAAAGCGAAGATCGTGATTCACATGCGCCTTATGACTCTCGTCTACCCAGACGGCAAACGAGTACCTCCAGAAGAAGCGGCGCGAAATTTCATCCGCTTCCACTCTGTCGACGAACAAGACTTGGCGGAGATCGTACGGGTGAAAATCGTCAGGATGTTCGCCCAGCACTTCGGCAGCAGTGAGATGGAGGAGTTGCTCAAGGTTGAGGGAGTTGAACACGCTGTAGTGAACAACCCCGACAACAAGAAGGAGATCGACAAGCTTGAGGAAAAGTACGGATCGGACATCGTGGTCGAGCTGGAGTCCAGCAACCCCGATGAAGATACCCGCCAACTCAAGCGCGCACCCGCACGAGCTGAGGCCATCAGAAAGGCTTCGGAAACACTGCGGGAAAGTGGAAAAGGGGTAAACGCCGGGAGGGCTCACTTGTCGGCGATGCTACTTGACGGTAGCGCTAAGATCTCAGAAGACCGACTCAAGGTCGATCTCGACATCAGTGCGCCAGATCTCCAGAACCTCAGGACTGCCAGCGTCGTCATTGGCGCAGTACCCGGGGTCACCGGAAAAAAGGGAGGTGACAAGAAATGACAAACACGACACACGCAACACCCAGCGTGCCGAGAGGGGGCACTCTGCTCGGATGTGGAGTCATCGTTCTCTTTGTAATTCTTGGACTCGTGTTTGGATACATGATATACGAGCCCAAGAAGAAGACCGCCACCACGGCACTCCAGCTTCCTGCGGAGGAGTGCTGGACAACGCCGACATGTTCGATCAAGTTAGACCGACATGTCAAGATCTTCTGGGATGACCCGATCTGGGTGAAGTGGCCGGGAGTCAAGGATACCGCAAGGTACCAGGCAAGCGTGGATACCACGCCTCCCGAAGGTGTTGAGAAGGGCGATGCAGTATTCGGGTCATCCGACCCGAAGAATCCGCGAGTGCGGATTCGGAAGTACAACGTAATCACCGTTGGGGGACGGTGAGGGCCAGTAATCGCGTCTGGCCAACGCAGAGAAAAGGGGCGGCGCTCAGCATGAGCGACCGCCCCTTCCCTATTTTACCTAATATATTTATCTTCCAGTTGGTGGAAATGGAGGATTGTAATCTTTCAAATTTACTTTTGGCGTACCCTGATTATTTTGATTGTCTATCTTTACATCAGATATATTAAAGGTATTTAAAATAACATTGAGAATTCCCCAAACACCTAACATAATTGCAATACCTATTATTCCCCAAACCATATGAGCCTTGCCAGTCGTTTTCTTTTCTTCATTGTCTTGATTGCCGATAAATTCAAATACTCCGTATAGAAAATAAATGACAGCTAAAGCAAACAAAAAAGAAATGAGCGGATTAATAATCTGACTACTTAAGTTTGCCAGAAAAGAATCAAAGCTCGCATAAGCTATATTGGGAGAAAATAAATTTATCCCGTTAGAAATATAATCAATCATTTTTAACAACAATATTCCATTAGTGGATTTCTAATGGGATCTATCATTTTAAACTAATTAGTAGAACCAGGAATAACTACAGGCACCGTAGGAAGCTGGATATTGGTATTGTTAGTTAGACCGAAAGTATTTCGAAGGACATTTACAAGACCCCAAAGTCCAATAATTACCGCCAAACCAATGATACCGTAAATGATACGGTCTCGGCCAGCCTTTTTTGCTTCTTCATCAGAAGAAATAACATAAATTACAACTCCCCATACGAAGTAAAGCACACCGAGCGCTATCAATACTGGAACAACTGCATTAAACAACTGTCCAAATCTACACAATAAACCAAACAATGTGCCTGATTGAGATATGTCACATTGATTTGATGTAGAGCCTACTGTTCCAACCTGAGCAAGAGCTAAAAATGGAGCAGAACTCACAACTAAGCCAGACAAAACAATTAATTTCTTTTTCATAATTTATAATCCGTAACTAATAATTACTAATTTCTAATAACACGACCCCCGCCTGAATGATTATTTCAGTCGGGCAGGTAATAATAAATAATAAAGAACAATACAACAATTATATCATAAAAACAAAAACAGGGTCAATTAAGGCTTTACTTGTGGTAAAACTTTGGTGTCTAAACCAAGGGTACCCCCCACAATACTCACTAAACCCCAAACACCAAACATCACTGCCAAAGCGATAACCCCCCAAATCATATGTGCTCGACCTTGCGTCCTCTTTGCTTCCTCCCCCGCTCCCAGTATGACAAATTGCACTACTCCCCAAATAAAGAAAGCGAAAGCTAAAGCAAACATTAAGGGAATTACTGAATTGTTTATTATACAAGTGGCATAACCGAGAAGAGTTTGAACCTTGCCAGTTTTTACATCAAAAGTACAAGCTGATCCAGAAGTAGACCCAAGGGATGGCACAGCTATAGTTTGTGCATTAATACCAAAAGTATTTACAACGAGAGCAACCAGCCCCCACACACCGACAATAATGGTGAGACCAATGATACCGTAAATGATACGATCTCGGCCAGCTTTTTTAGCCTCTTCTCCTCCAGCAATGACATATTGCACTACTCCATAAACAAAATAAACTACTCCGAGAGCAAGCATAACTGGAATAATAGAATTAAGAAGTTGATGAACCTTACATATTAAGCCAGAAAGTCCAGCACCAGTGCAGGTTTGAACATTGGTATAAGCAGTAGTTTGGACACCTGCACCAGGAGTAACTCCAAGTGGAGTAGTGACTCCAATTTGAGCGGAAACCATTAAGGGCAAAACTAGTATAAAAGAAAAAACAATAATTGCGCCAATTATTAGAAAATTTTTATTTTTAAATATTTTTATCATAAAAATAAGTTAATTATAAAGAAAGCACTGTATTTGATATAAGCTGTGCAATGGCCCAAGAACCCAGCAATATCGCCGAACCTATCAACGTATACATCAAGGTTTCTTTAGCTTTTTTAATTCCCTCACTATTGCCTCGCGCGGACACAAAAAGAAAACCAGAGTAAATAATAGCGAGCGCTACAATGGGAATACCAATTCGAAGCACTCCCGTAAGCAGAACTTTTATAAGACCGTTTATGCTGTTTATGCCTTTACTTTCTAAAGGATTTTCAATCCTAGCAGATCCACTTGTTGTAGTGGGATCTTTGGGGTTAACATCAACAGAACCTTTGCCCTGAGCAAAAGAAATAATGGGTAAACTAACTAAAACAAGAGTAAGAAATATTACTGCCAAATTTCTTTTTATCATCTTTTTATTATACATTATCTTAAAGTCCAATCCAAGAGGCATCATAGCCCAAAATTGATAATAGGGTATGAACAATTACCCAGGCGCCAACTGCCACAACTAGACCAATAACTGCATTGGTAAAAATTTTTTTGGCTTTGGTTCGACTGCTGGCTGACTCTCCACCCCCTGTAATCATTAGAAAACCAGCATAGAAAAACATAATAGCCGTAATCGGTACAACCATATCAAAAAGAATAAACTTAACAACATTATTAAATAGAATCAAAAGGTCTTTAAAAGTACATTGAACAACATTACCATTTGCATCTACTGTTCTACCACATTTTACCAACCCACCAGTAGATGTGGGGCCCAATGGAGTAGAAGAAGTTGAGGGAGTAAATGGAGTAGGAGCAGGTGTGCCGATTGGATTATAGTCCCCTACGGGAAGATTTGATTTCAGGGTTGTAAAATGAACAAGAGGTGCCTCTGCGCTTACTAAAATACCAGATGTCGGATCGCGTTTCGCCAAAGCTACTATAAAATTTTGATTTGAATTTAATAGAGAGAAAGAACCAGAGGCAGTCCCCTCACCGCTCGCAGTAATTTGCACATCAGGAATTCCGTCAACTGAAACAATTTTAAATGTATATGTCTCGCCTGGCTTTAAATCTTTTGCATTTAAGGTTACAGAATCCGAAGTAATATTTGATACAGAAAAACTGGGACCTACAAATTGATCGGTCGGTGCACCAGAAGTAATAACCCAGAGTAAGGGTATATAAGAAAATACTCCCGGAGCCGTGGTAAAAACATATGTATCGCTTGGTTTCAAAACTCCAGTATCATCGAGCAATCTATATTTATAAGTTTTTCCTTGCCTAAGTGCAGTGAGTGTGGCTGTGCCATAACCTTTTTTATTGAAAGAAAAGAAATTACTTTTTAATCCAAAGTTACCTTCACCATATTCTGCTTTTATTTTTAATTTGTCTGGATTGTCATTTAAAATCACAACTTCAATAAGACCAGATGAAGAAATCACGCTGGCGGTGACTACTATTCCGTTTTCGGTCGTAAATGTTCCATCTGGAGAGTACCCCGTGCCAATTGTATTTTTAGCATAACCACGAAAAAAGTATTTAGTGCCTGAAGTTAGTCCTGTTATTGTTCGTGAATAAGCACCAGTTGTCGCTCCTCTGACAACTGGGATAGATACACAAGTAATAGATGGAGAAGCTGTTATTCCAATACAAATACCACGTTCAGAAACAGAAGCTGGGAGACCAAGAGATGTAATAGTTGCTCCCAATTTTGCACTTGTTGTATTGACAGCTGAAACAGTTGGACTAGTGACACTGGGAGTGTTGGCCGATGTTGTAAAAGTTCCATCAGGAGAATATCCTGTACCCGTAGAATTTGTGGCATAACCACGGAAAAAATATGAGACTCCTGGTTTTAATCCTGTTCTTATGTGCGAATATGCGCCTGTTGTTTTTCCCGATGCAGATACACAGTTTGTTGTTGGATTGGGTGTAATTCCAAAACATGTACCACGCTCAGAAATAATGAGTGGAATACCTAAAGATTCAACAGTCGCCCCTAATGTAGCGCCTGTGGTATTAATAGCAGAGACAGTTGGATTAGTAAGAGTCGGAATAGAGTTTGTTATAAAAGTTCCATCAAGAGAATATCCCGTGCCTGAGATATTTTTAGCGTAACCACGGAAATAATATTTAGTACCTGGAGTTAATTCTGTTCGCGTCTGTGAATATGCACCAATTGTTGTTCCGCTAACAGCTATACAATTAGTAATTGGAGAAGGTGATGTTCCTAAACAAATACCACGTTCAGAAATAGTAACTAGAATACCTTCTATAACACCCAAGGATGTAATATCAGCACCCAGCGTAGCACTCGTTGTAGTTATGGCAGAAGCGGTAGGGCTTGTAATAATTGGAAGAGATGAAACTGTTGTAAAAGTTCCATCTGGAGAATATCCTGTACCCGTAGAATTTCTAGCATAGCCTCGGAAATAGTATGTAACACCTGGACTTAGTCCGGTTCGTGCTTGTGAAAATGTTCCCGTTGTTGTTCCACTAGTAGCTACACAATTTGTGGTGGGATTAGCTGTAGTTCCAAAGCAAGTACCACGCTCAGAAATAGAAGCTGGGAGACCAAGAGATGTGACAGTTGCTCCTAATGTGGCACTGGTAGTAGTAACTGCAGAAACAGTCGGAGTGGTCAGAACTGGAAAAGCAGTTGTGGTAAATGTTCCATCGGGAGAATATCCTGTACCAATAATATTTATCGCATAACCACGGAAATAATATGTAGTGCCTGGAGTTAATAGAGTGCGTGTTTGAGAATATGCACCCGTTGTTGTTCCACTAGCAGCTACACAATTAGTGGTGGGATTAGCTGTAGTTCCAAGACAAATACCACGTTCAGAAATAGAAGGCGGAAGACCGAGAGATGTGACGGTGGCACCTAGAACAGCATTAGTTGTATTAATATTAGAAACAATTGGAGTGGTAACAGTTGGAGCAACGACGGCTGTCGAAAATGTTCCATCGGGAGAATATCCCGTGCCTGTAGTATTGATAGCATAACCACGGAAATAGTATGTAACACCTGGACTTAGTCCGGTTCGTGCTTGTGAAAATGTTCCCGTTGTTGTTCCACTAGTAGCTACACAATTTGTGGTGGGATTAGCTGTAGTTCCAAAGCAAGTACCACGCTCAGAAATAGAAGCTGGGAGACCAAGAGATGTGACAGTTGCTCCTAATGTGGCACTGGTAGTAGTAAGGTCAGAAATAGTTGGAGTAGTGAGAGTTGGTACAGACGAAGTTTGGGCCTGAATTTGATTAAGACTAAATGTAAATAAAAAAACAAAAACTATAAGAATGAAAGAAAATAATTTTTGAAATTTATTGACCATAATTTATTTATTTAATAATAAATACAACTTAGCATTGGCATCAGCCATTGCATCTCCGGGTCCAAAATTATTAGCTAATACTCCGTCAATCATCCTACGGAAAATATCATCCGTATCTTTAGGTGAAGGGTCGAGCCAGCTTCGTGCATACAATGCAGAAGAATAAAAAATTGGTGAATATGCATCATTTTGTTTTATGGCAAGTAAATCCCGTCTAGCTGGCACAACTCCAAGATTTCTAGCCAATTTAGACGCAAAATCTCCGCTACTCATATCACTCAAAGCTAAAAAAGCAGTTGTGGAATTTTTAGAAAAAGCTGAAATAGCAAGACCAGTAACTCGAGCCGACGTTAATTTAAAACCAGAACCTTTAATCTGTGGCATTTCTGCAACTGAAAAATTTTGATTGGGATTTTTACTAACTAGTGTTGAGAGCTCACTCGCATAACCGAAATAAAAAGCCAAATTATCTGCACTAAAATAATCTTGAGAAAGTGGAAAAGATTTATTCCAAGAATAAACATTCTTCTGCGGGTCAGCAAAGTCAGTATAAAATTTCAAAATATTATCTAAGCCAAAAGGTCCAATAGATACAGTGAGGTCGGGCACAAAACGTCCATCTTTTTCATAGACAATTTTATTTCCCGTTTGCATGAATAAGGTAGAGAGAATATCTTTCGCATGAAAAACATTTGAGAAATGACCCAGAGCAACTGCACTTTTTATTATTTTATTGGAGTCATCTTTCTTAGTGAGAGTGGGCACAATATTTACAAAATCATCCCAATTATTTGGCGGATAAACTATTCCACTGGCATCAAGCATACTTCTGTTGTAATACATTACCAACGGATCAACAGTCATTGGAAATGCGAGTATGCCCCCCGAGGTCAAGAAAACTTCTCCTGCAGAAGCAAAACTACTTTTAAAAGAAGAAACGGAATAACTCTGATATGGAATAGCTAAAATTTTATTACTGTAATGATAAGCTAAATTGTCAGGCAAGAAAAACATATCAGGACCAGAACCTGAAGCGAGCGCTTCTAATAAATTCTGATCAAAATCCTCAGGATTCTTTTGCACATATTGAACGACATAAGATGGGTGAGCGTTATTGAAATCTTCAAGTAAAGTATTTACAAGATCAGCTCTAAATGTCCCCCATAAAACGATAGTGCCTTGTCCACCCGCAGTTTTATTGCCAAGTGGTATGGCTCCAGAGAAAATTAACATACCAAAAATTGCAGCGGCAATAAAAACGGCAATAAGTATAATTTGAAAATTTTTCATGATTGATTTTAAATGAGCGAAGCGAATCTTAAAATCTTCACCCTGTTAAATAAAAATCTTTGGATTTTTCCTTGCCTTTGGCAAGAATTTAACAGGGTTTAGGAAAACATACTTCGCTCCGCTATGTTGTTTTCCTAAATATCATACCATAATGTTGGGCTCCTGCGTCAATTTCTCTCTCTAAAATAAAACCATTTTTCTCAAACATTTCTTGCGCTTGCTTTTTGGGAACAATCAGATCTCTCAACATTACATTAGAAAGCGTGGACCAATCTATAAAAAGTACTTCCCCCCCATCTTTCAAAATTCTCTTAATTTCTAAAATAAATTTTTCTTTATCACCAATTTGGAAAAGCACATTAGAAGCAATAACCTTATCTACTATTTTATCTCCTATTTTAGTACCACCAAGCTTTTCTACATCACCCCAAAGACATTCAATATTATCTAGCCTATTTTCCTTAACTTTATTTATAATCGTATGTAAAAAATCTTTGGAAATTTCCACCGCATAGACTTTACCCTTATTTGCAATCTGCGCTGCTAAAATTGAATAAAAACCAGTTCCCGCACCGAGGTCAGCGACAATATCAGTTTCCTTGATTTCGAAAGCTTTTAAATTTTTTAATGGATCGCTAAACATAATGTTTAAAATAATTTATATACAAGCGAGTGATGCAATACCATCGCCAGCTCGTAAACGCATAATAGTAACTCCTTGGGTCTGACGGCCAAGAGATGAAATATCTTTGAGCGGAGTGCGAATGACTTGACCCTTTTTAGACATTGCTATTAATTCTTCTTCATTACCCGAGAGGACTTTGGCTACAATGAGTGAACCTGTTTTGGTGGTAACTTTGGCAGTCTTTACTCCAGAGCCACCACGTTTCTGAACTTTATATTCTTTGAGTGCCGTTTTTTTACCAAAACCATTTGCACTCATAGTGAGAAAAAATCCAGCTATTTTGTCCCCGCCCGAACGACTGGAGTCGTCCAGTCGGGCGGGTTTCTTTATAACATCTACACCAATAACCCCATCTCCCTTGCCAAGTTTGATGCCACTCACCCCACCAGCCGTTCTGCCCATTTCTCTGACATCAGATTCTCTAAATCTTATTGATTGACCATTAGCAGTTGCAATGATTACTTCATCACCTTTTTCGGTAAGCAAAGCGGAAATTAATTTATCATCTTTATCGAGACGTATAGCTATAATACCACTGCGACGCACATCTTTAAAACTTTCAATTGCCATTTTTTTAGCAGTACCATCTTTGGTCACAAGCATTAGAGAAACAGGAGTGGACTTGGCTTCTTTTTTTACTGGCAAAATTGAGGTGACTTTTTCATCTCCTGATAAAGAGAGGAAATTCATAATAGACTTTCCTTTAGTGGCACGACGACCCTCTGGTATGTCATACATTTTCATTTGATATACCTTGCCCAAATTGGTAAAGAAAAGCAGGTCACTATGAGTCGAGCCAGAGACGAGCATCGTCACAAAGTCTTCTTCTTTAGTTTCTAGATCTACGACACCTACTCCACCACGTTTTTGCGCGTGATATTCTCCAGGATCAGTACATTTCACATAACCACCAGCGGTCAGCACGAGCACCGTTTCTTTCTCTGGCACCAAATCTTCATCGGAAATTTCTTTGACTCCACCCTTTACTATCTTTGTTCTTCGATCATCTGCATATTTGGCGCGAATGTCTTTAAGCTCCCCTTCAATAACATTGAGAATTTTCTTGGGACTGGAAAGCAATTCTTTCATTTCTTTTATAAATTTTTGTTTTTCGGCAAGTTCATCTTCAACTTCTTTCCTTTCTAAGCCAGCCAATTTAGAGAGTTTCATGTCGAGAATTGCGGTTGCTTGAAGATCGGAGAATTTAAATTCCTTCATTAAATTTACCTTAGCCAGTGCGCTATTCTTAGAAGCACGAATGATAGAAATGACTTTGTCTATTTTATCGAGTGCTTTTTTGAGTCCAAGTAAAATATGTTCACGTTCTTCTGCTTTACGCAAATCATAAGCACTGCGTCTCTTGACTATCTCTTTTCTGTGAGAAATAAATTCAGCTAAAATAGATTTGAGAGATAGTGTCTGTGGCACTCCATCTACGAGCGCAACCATATTGAAATTAAAATTTGATTCAAGTTGAGTATTTTTATAAATATAATTTAAAATCTTTTCTGGATGAGCGCTATTTTTTAAATCAATAACAATTCTTATGTCTCGAGTAGATTCATCGCGCAAACCTTTAATACCTTCCAATTTTTTCTCTTGAACAAGTTCGGCAATGGACATTATGAGATTGGCTTTATTTACTCGAAAAGGAAGCGAAGTGATGATAATGGAAAAACCAGCCTTTTCTTCTACAATTTCAGCTTCTCCCCTGCAAACGACTCCACCGCGTCCAGTCGAATAAGCATGGAGCATATCTTTATTACCATAAGCAATTCCGCCAGTTGGAAAATCTGGACCTTTGACAAATTGCATCAAATCTTCGGTCGTTGCATCTTCGTTTTCGATTAAATAATTTGTCGCATCAAGCACTTCCCCTAAATTGTGCGATGGAATATTGGTCGCCATGCCGACAGCAATACCGAGGGTTCCATTTAAAAGAAGAGCTGGGACTACTGAAGGTAGGACTATTGGCTCTTTGCGCGTCTGGTCATAGTTCGGACGAAAATCAACTGTTTCTTTTTCAAGGTCTTGCAAGAGTAAAGATGAGATTTTAGACATTTTTGCTTCGGTATAACGCATGGCTGCGGCATTGTCTCCATCAATTGAACCAAAATTTCCTTGTCCCAATATGAGTGGATAACGATAAGAAAATTCTTGCGCCATACCCACCATAGAATCATAAACAGCCACATCTCCATGGGGATGATATTTTCCAAGCACGTCTCCAACTACGGCAGCCGATTTTCGAAAACGTGACGTTGCGGTCAACCCCATTTCATTCATCGCATAAAGTATTCTCCTGTGCACAGGTTTGAGTCCATCTCGCACATCAGGGAGCGCGCGAGAAGTTATGACCGACATAGCGTAAGCCAAATACGATTCTTTCATTTCAGTAACCACATCAACGGGCAGAATCGTATCCCCTTTTTTAACTTCACTTTCTTCTTTATTATTATCTTTATTTTTCGCCATCCCAGTACTAAAATTTAATTAATAATCTCTATCTTTATGCCCCGTAATCAAAAATTTAGTACGGGACAGGTAATTTTACGGTGTTTCGTTTAAGGTATTATCTTGAATACTTTTATATCCATTCACAAAATTATCTTTCAGGGCCGACAATGGCTCTAAATCATTTTTTACTTTTACTTGAGTCTCTTCAGATCCTAATCCTGTACCCAAACTATAAACCCAAATAAAAAAGAGAATAATGCCAAGCCCGAGCGTAATAATATGAAGAATATGTCTTCGAACTTTCTCTGGCTGTTGTCTTAAATTGTGAATCATTTTTTTCATCCCGTACGAAATAGGACGCGTACGCTTACGCTT